>JAKEGI010000136.1 GCA_022615595.1 Bacteroidales bacterium
ATTTCGAAAAATCTCTTTACGGTATATTTCAGAGAGCGGAATGCAGTTCTGAAATAAAAATTGGTTAAAATTTGATCAGCACCCCCTAAAATAGAGGGGGCATAGCAAAAAAAGTTAATAAATATTTAATAATATCTCAATGTTTTATGGGGTATTCTGTGAAATGATTTATTTTTGTCAAAAAAAAGATCATGGCAGAATTACGTTTCAGTGCATTGAAGGAGTTATTCACCAGGGAGCCTGTTGAGGTTCTCCTGCCGAAAGAGACTGTATCGGCATACTTTGCCGTCAACGTTTTTGACAAGCTCAAGATGGAGCGCTATCTCTCGAGGGAGGCATTCAGGGCAGTAATGACTGCGATTGACGAGGGGACGCCAATCAACAGGCAGATAGCGGATCAGGTTGCTACAGGCATGCAGGCCTGGGCGATGGAGAGGGGTGTGACTCATTTTACTCACTGGTTTCATCCGCTCACTGATGCCACTGCAGAGAAGCATGATTCTTTTATTGGGAGAGGAGAGCGAGGCGTCATGATTGAGATCTTCTCCGGAGAGGTTCTTGTGCAGCAGGAGCCTGATGCCTCCAGTTTTCCCAGCGGAGGCATAAGAAACACTTTTGAGGCGCGCGGCTATACCGCCTGGGATGTCTCCTCGCCGGCCTTTATCGTTGGCACCACTCTTTGCATACCAACAGTGTTTGTTTCATACACCGGAGAGGCGCTTGACTATAAGACTCCCCTCCTCCGATCCCTTGCAGCACTCGACCATGCGGCAGTGGAGGTGTGCCACCTCTTTGACAAGGATGTAAAGAAGGTAATCGCCACACTGGGATGGGAACAGGAATATTTCCTTATTGACGAGGCTCTCTATTATGCGCGTCCTGACCTCATGCTTGCTGACCGTACCCTGATGGGCCATCCGTCCTCCAAGGATCAGCAGCTCTCAGATCATTATTTCGGGTCAATACCTGAAAGAGTGAAAGCTTTCATGAGAGAGTTTGAATATGAAGCCTACAAGCTAGGCATACCTGTTAAAACACGTCATAATGAGGTTGCTCCGAACCAGTTCGAATGCGCTCCGGTATATGAGGAGGCCAATCTTGCCGTTGACCATAATCAGCTTATCATGGATGTGATGCGCAGGGTGGCCCGCAAACATAAGTTCAGGGTTCTTTTTCATGAAAAGCCATTCGCTGATGTCAACGGCTCAGGCAAGCACAGTAACTGGTCAATGGCTACCGACACCGGTGTAAACCTCCTCTCTCCGGGCAAAAACCCGAAGAGCAATATGCAGTTCCTGACATTCCTTATTAATGTCGTCAAGGCTGTGAATGATAACCAGGAGCTGCTTCGCGCCAGTGTTATGAATGAGAATAACTCATACAGGCTCGGTGGACATGAGGCCCCTCCGGCAATAATATCAGTCTTTCTCGGGACATATCTCTCGGGCATTCTCGAGGATATTGCCAGCAAGGTTAAAGACAAGAAGATGACGCCGCAGGAGAAGACTGAAATAAAGCTTGGTCTCGGCAAGATCCCTGAGATACTGCTTGACAACACTGACCGCAACCGCACGTCGCCATTTGCTTTCACCGGAAACAGGTTTGAGTTCAGGGCTGTCGGATCATCGGCCAACTGCAGCTCGGCAATGATAGTGCTCAATGCTGCCGTAACACGTCAGTTAAGGGCCTTCACTAAGGAAGTAGGTACCCTTGTTGACAGGGGAAGGAAAAAGGATGAGGCTATCTTCCAGGTTCTCAAAAGGTATATAATTGATTCTGAGCGGATAAGGTTTGAGGGCGATGGTTACAGTGCCGAATGGCACCGTGAGGCAAAGAGGAGAGGGCTCTCATCAGAGATGAGTGTTCCGCTGACACTGAAGTCGTACATTAACAGCTCGTCACATGAGACCCTGCTCGGAACAGGGGTTTTCACCGAACGTGAGCTCGAGAGCAGGCTGGAGGTCGAACTTGAAAAATTCACCAAGAAGGTTCAGATAGAGGCCCGTGTTCTGGGTGATCTTGCAATAAACCATATCATCCCCACAGCTGTCGGTTATATGACCACCCTTATTGATAATGTCAGGGGGTTGCGTGACATCTTTGATGACAATGACTACATGAGGCTTGCAGGAGCACGTAAAGAGCTCATCGTAAGCATCTCCGATCATATATCAATGATAAAGAAGCTGGTCGGCGACATGATAGAGGAGAGGAAGAAAGCGAACATCATTGAAGATCCGTTCAAGAAGGCTGTCACCTATGAGAGCAGGGTGAAACCCTACCTGGGAGAGATAAGAAACCACATCGACAAGCTTGAGCTTGTGATTGACAATGAGATGTGGCCCCTGCCCAAATACCGTGAGCTGCTGTTTACAAGGTAGAGTAAGCTGGCGGCAATAATTAAGCGGCTGCATCGTTAAGATTAAGAACAATCATTACTTTTGCAGTAAACGAATGCGGCACCGTATGAATAACAGTTTTTTCCGGCTTGTGGCTCTGTTGCTGCTCATCCCGCTTGCTCTCAATGCGCAGAAGCAGAAATCGGAACGGGCCTATGCAGCATTCCAGTCAGGAAGCTACTATGAGGCCATTGACCTGTTCAAGGATGTCTACTCCAGGACCCGTGACAAACAAATCAAGGCAGACATGGTTTTTATGGTGTCAGAGTGCTACAGGCTTGTCAATGACGCGAAGAATGCCGAATTATGGTACAAGAAAGCAGTGAAGTCTGCCTTCCCTAAACCAGAGGCACAATACTGGCTGGCAGAGAGCACAAAGAAGCTGGGCCGATATCCCCAGGCTATCGAGGAGTTCAGAAAGTACCGTCAGCTCGTGCCGGGTGATCCGCGTACTGACCAACAGATCAGGGCATGTGAACTGGCCATGGAGTGGCTTGCCTCTCCGGAATCATACAAGGTCGAAGAACTAAGGGAGGTCAATTCAAAAGACTCTGACTTCAGTCCGGCATTTGCACGCGACGATTATGGACTTGTATGGTTCACATCGTCACGTGATGATGCCCAGGGCAATAAGGAACACGGGGCTACAGGGCAGAATTTTACGGATCTTTTTGAGACCAGGCTTGATAAGAAAGGCAAATGGAGCACACCTGTGCCTGTCAGTTACCTTAACAGTGAGTTTGAAGACGGGGCCCCGTCATTTACAGCTGACTATACCGAGGTGTTCTTCACCAGGTGCGAAGCCGGCAAACGTGAGAACAAAGGGTGTGTCATAATGTTTTCCATGCGCGAAGGCACTCAGTGGTCTGAACCGGAGAAGATTGAAATTCTTGCTGATTCACTTGTTGCTGCACACCCGGCTGTCACACCTGACGGATCGACACTCTATTTCGTATCTGATATTCCCGGAGGCTTCGGAGGAAAGGATATCTACAAGGCAACCAGGAAGTCGGCAGGTAATTCATGGTCACGTCCTGAAAATGCAGGGCCGGATATCAATACAAGGGGAAATGAGTTATTCCCTTACATCCGCGACAACGGTATACTCTATTTTGCCTCAGACGGTCATATAGGGATGGGAGGGCTTGATATCTTCAGGGCAGTGCCTCAGACCGGAGATAAATGGCTTGTTCAGAACATGAGGCCACCGATCAACAGCAATGCTGATGACTTCGGCATAACATTCGAGAGAGAGGCTGAGAAGGGATTATTCAGTTCGACTCGAAAAGGGAGGGGAGAAGATGACCTCTATTCATTTGAGATGCCGCCGCTGGTTTTCAGCATTACAGGACTGGTGAAGGATGAGAAGACAGGGCAGCCTGTGCCGGGTGCCATAGTGCAGCTGATAGCCAGCGACGGGGCAAACATGCAGGCGGAGACGGGTAACGTGGGCGACTTCAAGTTCAGTCTGCGTCCGGAGGTTGATTATATCTTCCTTGCCTCTAAAAAAGGTTTTCTGAACGGCAAGGAAAAAGAGACGACACGAGGTCAGGACAAGAGTCGCGAATTTATGGCAACGATTGTTCTTACGCCGATTGACAGGCCTATTGAGCTGCCGAACATTTTCTACGACTTTGGAAAATGGGACCTGCGTCCGGAGTCAATGGTGTCGCTTGATAAGCTTGTAGAGACACTGAATGATAACCCGAACATCACTATCGAGCTGATGTCACATACAGACTCGCGTGACACCGAAGAGTATAACCTCGATCTGTCTCAGAAAAGAGCGCAGTCGGTGGTTGACTATCTCATCGGAAAAGGTATCGAAAGAGAAAGACTCACCCCAAAAGGCTATGGCGAAGCCAGCCCTAAAGTGGTTGATGCACTGATAGTTCAGGAGTCTTCGTTCCTGCGCTCCGGGGCCACTCTGACTGAACAATACATAAACACGCTGCAGAGTGATGAGCAGAAAGAGATTGCTCACCAGATCAATCGCCGCACCGAGTTCAGGGTTATAAGAACTGACTATGAGCCGGCGAAATAATACTGCAGCTCACTTACTGCCATAAGAGCATGACTGACAGGTCTCGTTACTCACGGAGAGGAGTCTCATCTGGGAAGGAAGATGTGCATGCCGCGATCAGGAAGGTTGATAAAGGTCTTTTTCCGGGTGCTTTCTGCAAGGTTGTGCCTGACATGCTCGGAGGCGACCCGGAGTACTGTAACATCATGCATGCTGACGGTGCAGGGACCAAGTCATCACTTGCATATGTATACTGGAAAGAGACAGGCGACATCTCTGTCTGGAAGGGTATTGCCCAGGATGCAGTGGTCATGAACCTTGATGACCTGCTCTGCGTGGGCGCTACCGACAACATTCTTCTGTCATCCACCATTGGGCGCAACAGGAATCTCATCCCCGGTGAGGTAATAAGTGCGGTTATTGAGGGCACTGAGGAATTCCTCGGCAGCTTGCGCAAGGCAGGCATTGGCATATGGTCAACGGGCGGCGAGACAGCTGACGTGGGCGACCTCGTCAGAACAATTATTGTCGACTCAACCGTCACTGCCCGGATGCGCCGCAGTGATGTCATAATCAATACCGGAATAAGACCAGGTGACGTTATTGTTGGGCTTGCCTCATCGGGTCAGACCACCTGGGAGAGCGAATATAACGGAGGGATGGGCAGTAATGGCCTTACATCAGCCAGGCATGATATCTTTGAAAAGTACCTTGCCGGCCTCTACCCTGAGAGCTATGACCCTGCCATGCCTGAGACGCTGGTTTATTCGGGCAGGTCAAAGCTGACTGATCCTACCGTCGTGCCTGGCATTGACGCCGGTAAGCTGGTACTCTCTCCAACGCGAACCTATGCTCCTGTCATCATAAAGATTCTCGGGTCAATGCGCCATAAGATCCACGGTATGGTCCATTGTTCGGGAGGAGGACAGACAAAAGTGCTCCATTTCATTGACAGGATGCATGTTATAAAAGACAATCTCTTCCCTGTGCCTCCTCTTTTTGAGATGATACAGAGGAGTTCCTCAGCTCCATGGGAAGAGATGTACCGGGTCTTCAACATGGGGCACCGGATGGAGCTCTTCGTCAGACAGGAAGATGCTCAGCCAATCATTGATATAGCTGCTTCATTCAACCTGGAAGCCAGGGTTGTGGGGCACTGCGAAGCCGCTCCTTCAAGGCAGCTTACCATAAGCACCGATGTCGGTGAGTTTCAATATTAAGATAAGGTGCAGGGTGCATGGTACAAGGTACAAGGTGCCAGTCTTCAGGGACTCCTCAGTCCTCAGTCCTCAGTCTCCGGTCTTCGGTCTCCGGTCTTCGGTCTCCGGTCTCCGGTCTTCGGTCTCCGGTCTTCGGTCTTCCGTCTTCAAATCGCCTATCCCCCCTCTTCCTCAACCTCAACCTCAACCTCAACCTTATCCTCAACCTATCCTCCTGCTCCTTGCTATCTGCTTTCCTTTGATTACCTTTGCACCCTGAAATTAAGCATACAATGGCGAATATACTTATACTTGAGAGGCTTGAAGGCGTAAAGAGGCGTTTTGCAGAAGTGGGTGAGTTGCTGACCGCTCCTGATGTAATTTCCGATATGAAGCGTTACATCAGGCTCAATAAGGAATATAAGGAGCTTCAGCCGGTGGTCGAGGCATATAACAGGTACAAGAGCGCACTTGATAACCTTGAGAGCTCGCGTGCACTGCTGGCTGCCGAGAAGGATGAGGAGATGCGTGAAATGGCGAAGGCTGAGATAGATACCCTCATCAATACCATTCCTGCCATGGAGGAGGAGATAAAGTTCCTCCTTCTTCCGTCAGACCCTGAGGATGACAAGAATGCCGTGATGGAGATACGTGCCGGTACGGGAGGCGACGAGGCAAGCATTTTTGCCGGTGATCTCTTCAGGATGTATTCGAAATACATCGAATCAAGGGGATGGAAGATTGAACTGAGTACTTTCCAGGAAGGCACTGCCGGCGGATATAAGGAGATAGTATTCAATGTCATCGGTGACGGTGTCTACGGCATCATGAAATATGAATCAGGGGTGCATCGGGTGCAGAGGGTACCTCAGACTGAGACGCAGGGGCGCATACACACCTCTGCTGCCACGGTGGCGGTACTGCCGGAGGCAAGTGAGTTTGATATCGAAGTGCGCAATGAGGATATACGCAAAGACACCTACTGCTCATCAGGTCCGGGAGGTCAGAGCGTAAACACAACCTATTCGGCCATAAGACTGACGCACGTCCCGACAGGAGTCGTAGTCACCTGCCAGGATGAGAAGTCGCAGATCAAGAATCTGGAGAAGGCAATGAAGGAGCTGCGCACCCGTCTTTACAACCTCGAGTACCAGAAATATCTTGACGAGATTTCGCACAAGCGCAAGACCATGGTATCAACAGGTGACAGGTCTGCCAAGATACGAACATACAACTATCCCCAGGGCAGGGTCACAGACCACCGCATCAACCTCACCATCTACAACCTCCCTGTGGTGCTCGACGGCAACATACAGGAGCTGCTTGACAAGCTTCAGATGGCAGAGAATGCGGAGAGACTCAAGGAAAGCACTAACTGATAACTGAAAATGACATCACAGGAACTTTTCCGTAACATTCTCGACAGGAAGTCATTTCTCTGCGTGGGGCTTGACCCCGAGATATCAAGGCTGCCTGTTTGCGTTGCCGATGCTGATGACCCTATCTTCGAGTTTAACAGGCGGATAGTAGATGCGACGCACAGATATACGGCAGCATATAAACCAAACTTCGCATTTTATGAGTCGTACGGGCAGAAAGGGATGGCAGCGCTCGAAAAGACAGTGAAATACATCAACAAACTCGATACCAACATATTCATTATTGCAGATGCCAAACGAGGCGACATTGGCAACACATCGAAGATGTATGCCAGGGCGGTCTTTGGCGAGATGCCTTTCGATGCGGTCACTGTGGCTCCTTACATGGGTGAGGATTCTGTTACGCCGTTTCTCTCTTATCCCGGCAAATGGGCTGTGATACTTGCGCTTACATCAAATAAGGGAGCTGATGACTTTCAATATCATACCGAGAAGGGGCAGAGGCTGTTCGAACGGGTGCTGAAGATATCCCAGAGGTGGGGAACCACTGACAATATAATGTATGTCGTTGGTGCCACCAGGGCTGAGATGCTGGCAGACATCAGGAAGATCGTTCCGGATCACTTCCTCCTTGTCCCCGGAGTAGGGGCACAGGGGGGTAGTCTTGAGGAGGTGGTGCGATACGGCATGAATGACAGTTGCGGGCTGCTTGTCAACTCATCGCGCGGCATCATCTACGCTGACAGCACCGACCGTTTTGCCGAGGCAGCCGGAGAGAAGGCCCGCGAGATGCAGGAAGAGATGGCAGGGTACCTGGCACAGAAGTTAAAAGGCTGAAAGTCCATAAAGTATTAAGGGCTGAAGTCTGAATGTAACCACCGGCTATAAGCATTCTTATATTTGTTTTTCCTTTTTATTATTCCTGTTGTTCATTTGTCCGTTTGTTCTTAACTTTGATCAGCTGCATTTCTAAACACACTGATCATGAAAGAAGAGTTTCTGCACTGGCTGTGGAAAAACCGTCTCTTTGATGCTGCTTCAATTGGGGACGGTGATGCCGGTGTCATCGAGGTAGTCTCCCCGGGTGAGTACAACCGTGATTCCGGTCCGGACTTCTTTAACACCCGGCTAATTATCGGAGGGACATCATGGGCCGGTAACACCGAGATACATCTGAATGCCTCGGACTGGTACCGTCATGGTCATCATACCGACCACGCCTATGATAATGTGATACTCCATATTGTATATAATAATGATGCGGAGTCATTCACGGCATCGGGACGAAGGCTGATTACCACAGCTCCGTCGTTTGACGGTTCACTCTGGGAGCACTACATTGACCTGGTCAACAATC
>JAKEGI010000137.1 GCA_022615595.1 Bacteroidales bacterium
GTAATAAACCAAAAGTAAAATAATTATGAAGAATCTGATTTTTTCAATGCTGGCAGTCGGTGCAATAATAATGGGTGGCTGCAACGAGGCAATGAATAGTGGAGATGAAGGTAAGGGCAGGCTGGTGGTGAAGATCACCGACGATCCCTTTGACATCAGCTATATTGAATCTGCCACTGTGACCATAACAAAGGTTGAGATAAGAAGAGTGGGTGACGGAGTCCCCGACGGCAATCCTTTCATGGTTCTCTCTGATGATACCGTTACCATAGACCTGATAGATCTGAGGAACGGTCTCACCCAAACACTGATCGACATGGAGATTGAAGACGGTGAATATGATCTTGTGAGACTTTATGTTGATGAGGCAGGTCTGAAGCTTAAGGATATTGAAGATCCTTATAAGGTAAAGGTGCCAAGCGGCGAGCAGACTGGCATTAAGATCTTTATTTCACCTGCATTGAGTGTTTCCGGAGGTCTCACCGAAGAACTTCTTCTCGATGTTGATCTTTCAAGGTCATTTATCCTGAGAGGCAATATGAACCATAACAACGGCTTCATTTTCAAACCGGTCATCAGAGCCGCCAATATGACCACCGCCGGCAGGATCGAGGGCATGGTTAAGGACACAGCCAAGGTTAAGGTTAAGGAAGCAAAGGTATGGATCACCCAGGATACTACAGTGGCAACGGCATTCGCTGACACAATGGGCTATTATGCAATCATTGGAGTACCTGCAGGGACATATTCGATCTTCGCAACAAAGGAGGGATATGACACTGTGAAATA
This sequence comes from Bacteroidales bacterium, assembly GCA_022615595.1. Taxonomy (GTDB): domain Bacteria; phylum Bacteroidota; class Bacteroidia; order Bacteroidales; family VadinHA17; genus SR-FBR-E99. The sequence continues at coordinate 790 of JAKEGI010000137.1, forward strand.
TGAAAATATAAGTGTTCTTGCAGCCAGCAAAACCGTAAGGGATTTTATCCTCACCAAAAAATAAATCACGCAAACATCTGCAAAAGAGCCGGAGATCATCCGGCTTTTTTTTTCAGGTCACCTTATCACATTTGCAGGGATACAATACTTTTTGTAGCCATCTTATTACCTTTGAATCACATAAAACTGATTATGAAAAAGATCAAGTCTTTTATCACACTATCCCTTGCAACTGCAGCTGTTGCACTGATCTGGTCATGCGCAGTCAACCCGGTGACAGGAAAGAAACAGCTAATGTTTATTACCGAGGAGCAGGAGGTAGCAATGGGCCTCCAGTATGATCCGCAGGTTATTTCCACCTTCGGTGAATACAGGAATGACAACCTGCTGAGATTTCTGCAAACCAAAGGAGACGAGATGGGAACAATATCGCATCGTCCAGGCATTCAGTATCATGTCAAGATACTTGACTCACCCGTGGTCAATGCTTTTGCCGTTCCGGGGGGCTACATATATCTTACGAGAGGCATCCTGGCACAGCTGAACAATGAGGCGGAACTCATAGGTGTGCTGGGTCATGAAATGGGACATATCACAGCCCGTCACTCTGTAAGCCAGATGAGCAAACAGCAGTTTGGCAGCCTCTTGCTTATCGGAGGAATGATAGTATCGGAGGAGTTTGCCCAGTATGCCGAATATGCCATGCAGGGCATGCAGCTTCTTTTCCTTAGCTTCAGTCGTGACAATGAACGCGAGGCTGACAGGCTCGGGGTAGAGTACTCTTCAAAAATAGGCTACGACGCACACAAGATGGCTGACTTCTTCAAGGTACTCCAGAAAATGAACATGGAGGCAACACAGGGCGGAATACCTACATTCCTATCAACGCATCCTGACCCGGGTGACAGGTATAACTCGGTGAACCAGCAGGCAACGGAATGGCAGCAGAAACTTACCACTACAACCTTCAGGGTCAACGCAGATAGTTACCTGCAGATGATAGACGGCATTGTTTACGGTGAGGATCCGCGCCAGGGCTTTGCTGACGGGGGGGTGTTCTATCATCCTGAGCTCAGGTTCAAATTTGTTATGCCGGCTGGATGGGCAATGGAAAATCTCCCGACCCAGGTTAACATGGCGCCGTCAGACGGAAAGGCAATGGTTATTTTCACTCTTGCAGCCCAGAAGACGCTGGAAGAGGCAGCACAGAATGCCGTTGATCAGCTTGGACTGACAGTCTCTGAAACGAAGAAGATAACTGTCAGCAACATGCCGGCTTTGTTAATGGCTTCGAAGATAGTCTCACAGGATCAGACATCCGGGCAGCAGCAAACAGTAATGCTCCTCTCCTGCTTTATCAATTACAACAGCCAGATTTATCTGTTTCACGGTGTATCAACTGATGCTGACTTCAGCAGCTATGTGCCGGTGTTCGAGTCAACAATGAAGAGTTTCTCCGTGCTTACTGACCCTGCAAGGCTCAACATCAAGCCGCAGATGGTACATGTGAAGAAAGTGCAGCGCGCAGGGACACTGGCTGACGCATTTGCTTATTTCGGCGTGAAGAAGGAGAAGATGAATGAACTTGCCCTGCTGAATAACCTGGAGCTGACAGACAAGGTGCAGACGGGAAAACTCATCAAGATAGTGGGGGAATAACATTGGCACCTTCACAGGCCTATGTCGAAGATATAGGTTTATTAATCACCCGCTGGCCTTCATATATCAAAAAGAACTTTGACCTGTGCACCTGATGTTTTAATTTAGGCCTTAGATTTGTGTTGATACAATTGATCCGGAAGGAAATTATAATTTCCCGGAGATATGAAATGAAAACATATTACCAGATATCAGCAGAAGGAATGGGTAGGGTACTGCTCCGGAAGAGAAAGATTGCAAAAGCACTTCGCAGGTGGTTGCGTGAAAATGGTTTGACCTACGAGTACAGTTTTTACATCCAATAATCTTTCAATCACAGGTTCTGTTATTAATTATCCGGAGTAATTAAGAGGCCGTCTCAAGAGTTAATTGAGACGGCTTTTTTTGTAATGTCACTCCGTGACAATGCTACTCCGGTGCTTAAGAAAGTAATGAAAAACAATCCCATAAATACAAAGGGTGCCCTTTTGAGACACCCTTATTTATTCAACTGGTTTAGGCAAATGCCTTATCCCCTGTCAGGGAAAAGCCGGTGCCACCATCTGTATTTCTTAATTCTTGCCATGATTAAATCGCCACAAAGTTGTAAACAATTTTAATACGGCCACAGATTTTACTGCTATTTTTTTAACAGGTCACGAATTTCTTTCAGAAGAACAACCTCATCTTTTGGAGGAGGAGGTGCAGCGGGTGCTGCCGGTTCTGCTTCCTTCCTGGCCATTGCTTTGTTCATGGCTTTGATAATAAGGAAGATACAGAAGGCCACGATGATGAAGTCAATTATTGTCTGAATGAATGCTCCATAGCTGATTGCAACCTGATCAACAGCAGGAGTTACAACGGCCGCGCCGTCCATGACCGCGGCCTGGCCCTTCTGAATAACTACCTTCAGCTGGCTGAAATCAACCCTGCCAAGAAGAATTCCCAGCGGGGGCATGAGAACGTCATTCACAAGCGAAGTCACGATCTTGCCAAAACTTGCACCGATAATGATACCTACAGCCATGTCAACAACATTGCCTTTCATGGCAAAATCTTTGAATTCTTTTACTATTCCCATAATCTGGAGTTTTATTAATAAATAGGATCAATTCAATCAAAGATACAAAATGTAAAATTAAATCCTCAAGAAGTTTTACTCCTTCTATGATCAATAAATCTCCCATATAATGTTAAAATAAATTAAGATACTGGAGTATTTAATTATTATTTCTTATATTTGCCATCGTGCGTAAAATGAGAAAAATATCGCCTTTTATCTCTGTAATCCTGATGGCACTGGTACTTTCAGGCAGTCAGGGCTTTACCTTCATCAGGCACAGCTGCAGCAGCTGCGGCACAAATGAACTATTTGCTGCAGGAGCTAAAGAAGAAGCCTGCTGCAGCGTCCATGATGCAGCCAACCCTGCTCACCGGCACAGCAACGACGAACTGATTTTCTCTGATGACTGCTGCACACATGAAACTGAAAGACTCATCACAGCGGAACTCATCCGCACGGAAGTGCAACCTGAGATAATGCCTTATTTTCTGGCTGCTGTAATCATTGCAGTTGTACCGGAACAGCCCGACAGGGTCTCAGGAACATACACCGATGATTTAAAATGGCATAACGGCCGTGATCTGACAACGTTGCATTGTCAGATGATCTCCTGATATATTCATAGGATATTTTGAACCTCGTGTAGAGACGTAGCATGCTACGTCTCTACATGTGGCAATTGATTTAATTTCCAAATAATTGATTCCTATGAAACCATATATATTTATCATATTCATGCTGTCGGCCCCGCTCCTGACCTTTGCACAGGGCTCGCTTGAGGGCAAGGTGATGATTGCTGAAAGCCCGCAGGCATCTGACAGCATCGGACTGCCGGGAGCCAGTATCGTATGGGCCGGAACAAACACCGGTACATCAACCAACAGTGCCGGCTTCTTCACGATAAGAAGACCAAAGGGACGCGATAAACTAGTCGTCAGTTTCGTCGGATACAAGACAGACACTGTTGATGTAGCATCAGACCTCGATTATATTGAGATCTTCCTTGCCGAAGACAACCTGATTGAGGGGGTAACCGTAATCGGGCGTGCAAGAGGAACGCATATTGACAGGGATGCCACTATCGCAACTGTAAATATTACGGCTGCGGAGCTCTGCAAGGCGGCATGCTGCAACCTGTCGGAAAGCTTCGTGACCAACGCCTCCGTCGATGTCAACTATACCGATGCCGCCACCGGAGCAAAGCAGATACAGCTTCTTGGTCTCGCAGGTTCCTATGCCCAGATACTGACGGAGAATATCCCGGTGATGTACGGATTGGGTGCAGCATATGGTCTTACCTATATACCCGGACCCTGGATGGAATCAATCCAGGTCTCGAAGGGCACTGCCTCTGTACGTAACGGGAATGAGTCAATCACCGGGCAGATCAACGTGGAGTATAAGAAACCGGGAACCAGCGAAAAAGTATTCGTCAATGGCTTCGTGAGCGATGCAGGACGGTTTGAATCAAATGCCAATGCCTCGGTGAAACTGAACGAATACTGGAGCACGATGCTCTTTGCACACGGTGCGACTCAGTCAGGGGCAAAAGATCATAACAACGATGGCTTCCGCGATGAGCCCGATGTAAAAACATATCAGTTCTTCAACCGCTGGGATTACCTTAGCACAAACCTGACATTCAGATCAGGGATAAAATACCTGAAAGAGGAGCGCCTCGGCGGACAGTTTGCATACAACGGGTCTGACCCCACCTGGGGTGACAGCTACGGAATAAACATCGGCACCGAGAGGGCTGAAGCTTTCACGAAGCTGGGAGGCATGTTCGGCCCCGGCGAAAAGATGTCACTGGGGTGGATACAGAGTGTAACATAACATGACATGTCCTCTTGGATGGGCATTAATATGTATGATGCTACACAAAAGAGCTATTTCACAAACCTTCTTTATCAGTACTATCCTTCTGAGAAGCATACAATTGATGCAGGCGCCAGCTACAGATACGACCATTATGATGAGACACAGGGAATTTACTCTTTTCCTTATGACGATGTAATGGCTGATCTGTCACGTGAGACAATTGAATCTGTCCCGGGGATCTTTCTTCAGTATACATACACCGATTCAGCAAAGATGACCCTCCTCGCCGGTGTGCGTTATGACTTTTACAATGACCACGGTGCAGCATTCACCCCACGCCTTCACCTGAGATATGAGTTGACCCCGTCTGTCACTTTCAGGGCCTCCGCGGGCAAGGGATTCCGTACTGTACATGTCCTGGCAGAGAACATGTATTATCTCGCCAGCAGCCGAAGCATAATCATTGACCCTGACCTTGATATTGAGGAGGCATGGAATGCAGGGATCAATCTTACCGGTTACATCCCTGTTGGTGGCAGGGAGCTCAGACTGACAGGTGAGGCATACCGTACAAGCTTCGTCAGCCAGATTGTAACAGATATCGACGCCAGCGTGGATGAAGTCAGGTTCTATAACCTCGAAGGCCCTTCATGGTCAAACGTTATCCAGCTCGAAGCCCAGATGCAGCCTGTTTCGGGGCTCGATATAACAGCTGCCTGGAGGTGGAACGTCGTGAAACAGACCATTGGCGGAGAACTGCTTGAAAAGCCCCTGACATCAAGATACAAGGGGCTGCTGACAGCTTCCTATACAACACACCTGCGCAAATGGCAATTTGATTACACCCTGCTTTACAACGGCCCGGGAAGAGTCCCATCTACAATGGCTAACCCTGAACCATATATGAGGCATGATAACTTCGATCCTTATCCGATTATGAACGCTCAGATTACCAGATACTTCAAAAGATGGAGCGTTTACGCAGGTGCCGAAAATATCACTGATTTCAGGCAGCATGATCCTATCATCGCTGCTGACGACCCCTTCGGTGAGTATTTCGATGCCACAATGATATGGGGACCGGTACATGGCAGAAAGATATATGGCGGCTTCAGATTCGCAATCAACAGACCGCTTGAATAATAAAATCAAAATCAGAAGAAGATGAAAAACAACATTAAATTAACGCTTCTGTTCTTTTTGCTTGTCGGTCCGCTTTCAGTGCAGGCTCAGAGCAAAAGCAAGGACCTTGCAACTGTAAAGTTCGACACCAGCATTGACTGTGAAGCGTGTGTAAACACCATCATGAAGAATATCCCTTTCGAAAAGGGAGTGAAGGATGTCAAATGTGACCTTACTACAAAAGAGGTTACAATAGAATACCAGGCGAGTAAGACCAAGCCGGAACTGCTTAAGAGGGCACTTGAAAAACTGGGTTACACTGCAAAGGTGGCAAAGCCTAAAGGTTAGATATCCAGGGGAATACCTGCCAGCCGGCGTATGACGACAGAGGCGCATACAATACCAAACAGAGCCGGCATATAGGATATGGTACCAACGTTTGAGGCTTTGTTGGACTCAACAGAGCCTCTTATTATTTTATCCTTGTCAACAGGTTCAGGGCTGTAGACAGCCATAAACCCCTCATATACGCCTAGCTTGTGAAGTTTCTTCCTGAGTATCCGTGCCAGGTTGCAGAAATTCGTCTCAGAGATGTCGGCTACCCTTACTGCCGTAGGATCAAACTTGCCACCTGCACCCATTGAGCTGACAATCTCATGCTTAAGGCGAAGCGAGTGATATATCAGAAAAACCTTTGGAGAGAGGGTATCGATGGCATCAATGATGTAATCATATTTTTCCTCTTCAAGTATCCTGATCATACGCTCATCGCGTATGAACTCACTTATTATCTTGAGCTCAAGTTCCGGGTTGATATCCTTCAGTCTCATTCCCATCACTTCTGCCTTATGTATTCCCTCAGTCGACTTCAGAGCAGGCAGTTGTCTGTTACGGTTTGCGGCTGTCACAACATCACCGTCAATAATTGTCATCTTTCCTACTCCTGCGCGGCACACCATCTCGGCTGCCCACGAACCCACACCGCCAAGACCGGCGACAAGAACATGAGACTCCTTAAGCTTCATCAGGGCCTCCTTCCCAAGGCACAGTTCAGTGCGCGCTAACCAGTGATCCATCAATTGCCTTCCCTGAAAAGATTATTGAAATTGGTTCTTATCAGCTCCCTGCATTGTGCGGTACGATAAAGGGTCAGCTCTGAGAACCTAAGATATACGTCTGCTATTGATCCCTGTGTATCGTCTGTCTCGAGAAGGAGCCTGTCATGAGATACCGACCCAAGTATCTCTTCCGTCAGTCCTGACAATCCGAGAGAGAACCAGAAGCCTTCACCCGCAAGTGATTCTGCCA
>JAKEGI010000138.1 GCA_022615595.1 Bacteroidales bacterium
AACTTCAGGGTCTTCATTAAAAACTATTCCCTCTCCCTTTCATACGGGCTGAAACCTTTTGCCAGTGTGAAGATTGAGATTGACGGCGCCATGTACGAAGAGACATCATCCGGTGACGGTCAGTATGACGCTTTCATGAAGGCCATCAGGAAAATTTACGACAGTCTGGGAAGGGAATTCCCTGTACTGACAGACTATATTGTCACAATCCCACCCGGAGGAAAGACGGACGCACTGGTTGAAACAGTCATTTCGTGGAGTTATGGCAATATGAATTTCAGAACAAAAGGACTTGATGCAGACCAGACTGAATCAGCTATAAAAGCCACCGAGAAAATGCTTAACATAATTGAAAATAAGGCTGACAGCATTAAAGTCAAACCCGTAATTGAAGCTACACATGAACTATAATATTGCAGTACTCCCTGGTGACGGAATCGGGCCTGAAATAATCGAACAGGCAATTAAAGCGCTCAATGCTGTCGGTAATAAATTCAACCACTCATTCAGATATGAGTATGCCCTGGTAGGGGCAGTGGCGATTGACAAAACAGGTTCGCCGCTTCCTGAAGAGACTCTAATGAAATGCAGGGCCTCCGATGCTGTTCTGTTCGGTGCTATCGGTGACCCGAAGTATGATAATGACCCTTCGGCAAGAATAAGGCCGGAGCAGGGGCTCCTTGCCATGCGCAGGGAACTGGGACTGTATGCCAATGTGAGGCCGGTAACCACCTTCTCCTCACTGCTTGACAAATCACCTTTGAAAAGAGAGATAGTCAGCGGAGTAGATATAATCATGGTCAGGGAACTGACAGGAGGAATCTATTTTGGCAAGCCCCAGGGAAGGTCTGAAGACGGTAAAACCGCATACGATTCATGCGTCTACAGTAAATCTGAAATTGAACGTGTTGTCAGACTTGCATGTGAATATGCCCTTAAGCGAAAAGGGAAGGTCACCGTCGTAGACAAGGCAAATGTGCTTGCTACATCCAGGCTGTGGCGTGAAACATCAAAGGAGATAGGTCATGAATACCCTGGAATAGAAATGGATTTTATGTTCGTCGACAATGCTGCTATGCAGCTGATACAGAACCCACTGAGGTTTGATGTTATTGTAACTGAAAATATGTTTGGTGATATCCTTTCCGATGAGGCAAGCGTTATCACCGGGTCGCTGGGGCTGCTCCCTTCGGCATCCATCGGACTTTCAACTTCAGTATTTGAGCCGATACATGGCTCGTATCCGCAGGCAGCAGGCAGGAATATCGCCAATCCCCTTGGTACCATCCTCTCGGCGGCAATGCTTCTGGAAACCGGGCTTGGTCTGACCAGTGAATCTGAACTCCTGAAAAAAGCAGTAGAAAAGTCTCTTGAAGCAGGGATAGTAACTGAAGATCTTGACAGAAGCAAACCCAGTTCAACCGCAGAGGTTGGCGACTGGATCTCGGAATACATGCTGCACAATTAATCCACGGAGTACACCTTCCTATGAATCGTAAGATATATGTAGCCATTCAGGGCGAAAAGGGTAGCTTTCACGACGTAGCTGCAAATGACTTTTTCAAGAATGAAACCGTTATACTCGTACCATGCTCAACATTCGATGAGACAGTCAATTCGGTGCTTCAGGGCAGAGCCGAGTACGCCGTTATGGCAATAGAGAATGCCCGGGCAGGCAGCATACTCTATAATTACAACCTTATCAGGGAATCAGGCCTTAAGATACTCGGTGAGATAAGACTCAGGATCAGACAGAATCTCATGGCTCTTCCCGGAACGACAATTGACTCATTAAGTGAAATAAGATCTCATCCCATCGCCCTCGCCCAGTGCATGGAATTTCTCAACACCCTGAAAGGAATGACTTTGATCGAGACCGACGACACTGCCGGTACTGCCAGGATTATAAGCGAACAGCAGCTTGCCGGGACTGGCACCATAGCATCAGCCAGTGCAGCAGAGATATATGGCCTTGAAATTCTTGCCGGGGGTATAGAAACATATAAAAAGAACTATACAAAGTTTCATATCATAGGCAATGAATCTGCGATGCCAGCTGAGGGGGATAAGGCATCAGTCTGCTTTGCCACCAGTCACAAACCCGGTTCCCTTGCCAGAATTCTGCTGATACTTGCCGGCATGGATATCAATCTTTCAAAGATTCAGTCTGTTCCCAGGCTGAACGGTAACTGGGAGTACATGTTCTACCTTGATCTTGAACTGAGTAACGTTTCAAAAATGGACCATATTGTTGAAGCACTTGAGGTACATACAATGAACCTGGAGCTGCTTGGGATCTACAATAAGGATAACAACCTGTATGAAAGTTAAAATTGTCAAAAAATACAGGCAAATGAATTATGGATTATAATTTTCTTATTTTTGCATAAGTGAAACCGACAACTTTATATATCTGGCGCTGGCGCAGCTCATAGTATGAAGCTGTGATTCACGCCATTATATAATATCATAAGATAATTATGCAAAAAGGCACGCTGATCACAGCGTGTCTTTTGTTTTTATATAACCCTAATAAATGAATGAATATGGAAAAGATTACGAAATTTCTTCTGAGTGAAAATGAGATGCCTCGCCAATGGTATAATATCATGGCCGATATGCCTAACAAACCACTCCCGCCCCTTCATCCGGCGACAGGAAAGCCTGTCGGCCCTGAAGACCTTGCGGCTGTTTTCCCGATGGAACTGATAAAGCAGGAGGTGTCCGCAGAGAGATATATTGACATTCCTGAGGAGGTCTTCGATCTCTACAGAACATACCGCCCCTCCCCGCTCTTCAGGGCAAGAAATCTTGAGAAGGCGCTTGGAACAAAGAGCAGGATCTATTACAAGTATGAGGGAGGAAATTATTCCGGATCCCATAAAGCAAATACTGCAATACCCCAGGCCTACTATAACAAGATGGAGGGTGTCAGGAGGATAACCACAGAAACAGGTGCCGGACAGTGGGGAAGCGCCATGAGCTTTGCCTGCAACCACTTCGGTCTCGAGCTGCTTGTTTTCATGGTAAGGGTAAGCTACGATCAGAAGCCAGGTCGCAAACTCATGATGAACGCCTACAATGCCAGGGTGGTTCCATCACCCAGCACCATGACTGCAGCAGGAAGGAAGGTCCTGGAAGAGGATCCTGATTCACCGGGAAGTCTTGGCATAGCAATATCAGAGGCTATGGAGGTGGCAGTACAGGACCCTTATACAAAATATGCTCTCGGCAGCGTACTGAATCATGTCATTCTTCATCAGACAATTATTGGCCAGGAGGCGCTGATACAGATGGCCAAGGCAGATGATTACCCCGATGTTGTTCTTGGATGCTTCGGCGGAGGATCAAATTTCTCCGGAATCGCATTCCCTTTCCTTCGCGAGAACCTGCTCAACGGAAAGAAGACAAGACTCGTGACAATAGAGCCTGCCTCATGCCCCAAGCTGACAAAGGGAAGATTTATGTATGACTTTGGAGATCAGTCAGGTATGACTCCCCTTCTTCCGATGTACTCACTGGGTCATAACTTCATCCCTGACAAAATACATGCCGGCGGCCTTCGCTATCACGGCGCAGGAGTACTTGTGAGCCAGTTGCTGAAGGATGGATTTGTAGAGGCAAAGGCAAAATTCCAGAGAGAATGCTTCGAGGGAGGAGTGCTCTTTGCAAGGACAGAAGGCATACTGCCGGCGCCGGAATCAACTTATGCCATTGCAGGCGCACTTGATGAGGCACGCCGGGCTGACATTGACGGAGTATCCAGGTCTATCCTCTTCAACCTGAGCGGACATGGACATTTTGATATATCAGCATATGAGAAATACTTCGAGGGCAACCTGCCCGATCACGAGGTGACAGCCGAAGAGATAGAGAGATCTATTTCTCAGCTGCATTTTGATGTGCCGCAGTCAGTGCAGATAAGGCATCCCTCCTGATAAAGGAGTGACGTTGACCCGCATGAACTGCACTTCCCTTTGGCCTTTGTGCCATTGGGAATATATCTCTTCAGTGAGCGCTCAACACCGTTCTTCCACGTGTTGATCGTCTCACTGTCGAGCTTCATTGACGATACAAGCTCAACAACATCCTTGGCAGGCATGCCGTAACGGAGGACGCCGGAGATAAGACGGGCATAATTCCAGAACTCGGGCTTGAACATGTGTGACAGGCCCCCCAGGGTGTTCTTGTATCCGTATTTGTCAGTGTACTGGAAGTCATAACGGGTGTTGCCTGCATCATCCTTGTTCTTGATGATCCTTCCCTTGACGATGCTCTTGGGTATAGGGAACATCTCGTCATCCTGGAGACCGGTGAAGATCTCATAAGGCACACCGTCCTTCAGCCCGACAAAAGCGATCCATTTCTCCTCGTTGTTCTGGAAGCGAATCACGTCAGCCTCAAGCACCTTCGGACGCAACGGCGACCAGTCGTTCTTCTTCTCCTCCTTGTTGTTGGAAACAAGTACACCGGCCCGTGACCCGTCGCGGTAGACCGTTGCACCCTTGCATCCCTCCTTCCAGGCAGTGAGGTACAATTCCGAGACCAGTTCCTCCTTTGCATCTGCGGGCAGGTTGATGGTCACGCTGATGGAGTGGTCAACCCATTTTTGGATTGCGCCCTGCATGCGAACTTTGGC
>JAKEGI010000139.1 GCA_022615595.1 Bacteroidales bacterium
CTGACCCTGATGGATATTATCGAGGCAATTGACGGGGGTGAATTTTTTGACAGTTGTTATGTGACAGGGAAGAGATGCAATTTTGATCACCCTGACGAAGGTGTATGTGTCCTGCACAACGAACTCAGGGAGGAAAAGATGCGGCTTTCCTCTTTTTTCAGGTCAAAAACGGTGGAGGCGCTTGTTCAGCAGGTGCGTAACTCACCGGAAGTCATGATTTAAGTCTGTCAAGCAGGCTCCTTACAATATGAGCCGCGATGATTCCGGCAATCACCCCTCCGATATTTGCGGCAAGATCTGTTATCTCCGCCTTGCGCACCTGCGTGAGGGTCATCTGAAGAATTTCCATAAGAGCACCAAATCCTATCGGTATCAGCAGTACTGTGCAGGAGAAGCCGCGTACGGTTTTCCAGTGACATGAGTCAAGAAGGAGAACCGCAGAAAAGAGAGCATACATTGAGAGATGCCCGAGCTTGTCAATATAAGGGATATTTAAAATTCTTCCTGGCACCATGGTGCTGCTGCCTGACAGGCTTAGCCACACAATCAGCAGGCCGATGAGGATACTCTTATAATATTGTTTCAGAAACAGCCAGATCATCGGTATTTTATGAGGGAGCGAAATTAGTAAACTAATATTAAATCTTTTGTAAATTTAGACGATATAAAATCTTATGGCCGGAATATACCTTCATATACCTTTTTGCAGGAGCTGGTGCAGTTATTGTGACTTTTACAGCATAACAGAAAACAATGATATAGAGCCATTTGTTCAGGCCATAATAAAGGAAGCATCCCTTCAGGCTGGCTATCTTGAAGGTGAGACGGTGGAGACTGTCTATTTCGGTGGCGGAACACCATCTCTGATGACCGCAGATCAGGTTCGGAGGATAATTGGTTCGCTTCGTGAGAATTTTAAATTTTCAGAGGATCCCGAGATAACAATGGAGATCAATCCCGATGATATTTTTGAGGGGTCATTCAGTGCTCTTGTTGCATCAGGAGTTAACAGGATCAGCCTGGGTGTCCAGTCGTGGGATGACAAGCGCCTTAAGTTTCTGGGACGACGTCACAATGCCGGACAATCAGAGCTTGCGCTGAAGCTGGCTTTCAAGGAGGGATTTGTGAACGTTTCAGTTGATCTCATCTATGGCATTCCCGGCATGACGGCCGGAGACCTGAGGCTTGATCTTGAAAAGACCTTTACATTTCCGGTCACACATATCTCGGCATATCACCTTACAATAGAGAGCGGCACGAAGCTTGACCGGCTCAGGAGCGAGGGAAAGCTGGCTGAGGCAGATGAGGAGGCAAGCAGCACAATGTTCAGCCTGTTGTCAAACCTCTGCCGCGATGAGGGGTTTATACATTATGAGATATCAAATTTTGCAAAGGAGGGATTCATATCAAGGCATAACTCTGCCTACTGGATGCAGATACCATATCTCGGGCTCGGACCATCGGCACATTCGTTCAACAGGGTATCACGCCAGTGGAACATCTCTGACGTGAAGAAATATATGCGCTCGGTCAGCTCCGGTGAAGTGCCTTTTGAACACGAAGAGCTTGACAGGCTGACAACCTTCAATGAATATGTAATGACGTCACTCAGGACAATGTGGGGAATCGACCTGGGCTATGTTGAGGCGTACTATGACAAGGAGCTTCACGATTATCTTGTCAACCTGTCAGAAAAATATATACGGTACGGTCTCATGTGGCGCGATAAAAATACCCTGGCCTTGACAGACCAGGGTAAGATGATATCTGATAATATTATTGCAGAACTCCTGATGGAGTTATGATCAGTTTCTGCCCTTCAGCAAAAAGGAGCCGTTACCTATTTTCTCTCCGTCGAGATAAAGTTCCACGTTATATGTTCCGACGATGAAGTCTCCGGTGTTATCCAGGAAGATGCACATTTCAATATCGGTGTTTGCATAATCAACAGCCCTGTTGGCAGAGAAGATAAGCTGTTCTCCGCCTACCCCGAAGAGGTTGTCGGGTGATGGTGTTATCACCAGCTGATCGGGGCGGACGACCCTCAGGTAAACAATCTTGTTCCCGGCCTGGGCTATCGGATTCTCTCTCAGGGTGAAACAGACGCGCACCTTGTCGAGGTTTCTCAGCTCGGTTGTCTCCTTCCGTTTTTTGTTAAGCGCCACGGCTACAACGTCTTTGGCCTGTATGACAGATGCTATCGTGACTTTTGAAGTCAGCTCCTCCTTTGCCTTTTCAAGCTCGACATTAGTCTCCTGCACTACAGTCATCTGTTCTTTTATCTCCTGGTTTTCTGCAACAAGGATCTTATTGCGGGTATTCAGGGAGTCTATCTGGACAATATAGCTCTTCATTATATCACGCATGGTGCTGATTTCGGCCTTGTATTTCCTTATCAGCTGGGCGTTTGAAGCATTCACCTCAAGAAGCTTCTGTATCTTGGTGCGTTCGCGCAGGAGCTCAGCATTGAGAGTATCATTGCTTGTCTTGAGGGTGTCATAACCATACATCATCATGCGAAGCTCGCCGGCAAGAGAGTCCTTCTCTTCGGTAAGTATCTGCTCCATCTCTACCATTTTGTTCTTCTGGTTATAATAAAGTACCACGAGGGCAATTAAGCCCAGCGTAAGTATTATCGTTGACACGATCATGACCACCGGGGCACCCTTCTTATGCTCCATGTACTCAGTCTGATATTTTTCCTGATTTTCCATTTTTTTTGTTTTTATCGGTGCAAAATTAGTAATTATTACAGTTCAACAAATTTTATCTTCTCTTTGATTATCTTGTCATCGCGTTATTTTTCACTTAAATAAAGTCATAACTTTCTATATATGAGCGGTTTTTATGGTTCTGTCTCCGGCACAAGGTGCGTTGAGGATGTCTTTTACGGTACTGATTATCACTCTCATCTTGGTACTAAACGTGCGGGGATGGTGTTTTATGATGCAGAGATCGGATTCAGACGAAGAATTCATAACCTGGAGAACGAATATTTCCGCAACAAATTCGAGCAGGAACTGCCGGAATTCAAGGGAAACAGCGGGATTGCGGTTATCAGTGACACTGATCCGCAGCCCATTCTTTTTAATTCACATCTCGGGCCATTTGCCGTGGTTACTGTGTCGAGAATAGTAAACATCAATGAACTGGCCGATTTTTTTCTTGCAAGGAAGAAGCATTTCACCGAGAATTTCATGGGAAACATAAATCCCACGGAGATGGTTGCCAATCTGATATGTGAGGGAGACTCCTTTGTGGAGGGCATCACAACGGCATTTGAAAAAATACAGGGTTCCTGTTCACTGCTGGTGCTAACGCAGGACGGCATCATCGCTGCCAGGGACAAGAACGGCCGCACGCCTGTTGTCATAGGCAGGAAGGAGGGGGCGAGGGCCGTCGCATCGGAGACCTGTTCATTTCCCAACACCGGTTTTGAAACGGAGTATTTCCTTGGGCCGGGCGAGATTGTGCATATACGCCCTGACGGCTTCACCCGCCTTAAGGCACCCGCTAAAAAGATGCAGATCTGTTCGTTTCTCTGGGTCTATTATGGTTTTCCAACCTCAGAATATGAAGGCCGCAACGTCGAGGAGGTCAGGTATGAGTGCGGTGCCGCACTTGCGAAGCGTGATGATGTTGAGGCTGACTTCGTATGCGGTGTCCCCGACTCGGGTGTGGGGCATGCTTTTGGCTATGCCAACGAGAAGGGGTTGCCGTACATGAGTTCGTTTTCCAAATACACGCCTACCTGGCCCAGGAGCTTCATGCCGCAGAGACAGATACAGAGAGACCTGGTTGCCAGGATGAAGCTCATCCCCAACAGGAAAATAACAAAGGGAAAAAAGATAATATTCCTTGATGACAGCATAGTAAGGGGAACACAGCTCAGGGATAACACCCGTGACCTGCGTGAAGCGGGGGCGGCAGAGCTTCACATGAGGATAGCATGTCCGCCGCTGCTTTATCCCTGTCCCTTCCTTAATTTCTCACAGTCACGCTCAACGCTGGAGCTGGCTGCCAGAAAGGCAATTGTGGCGCTCGAGGGCGAGGAAAAGAATATTGAAGACTACCTTGATCCTGATTCTGAAAAATACGGGATGATGGTCGATGAGATTTCTGCTACGCTGGGAATGGACACTCTTATGTTTCAACGGCTGGAAGATCTCGTTAAGGCGATCGGGCTTCCAAAGGAGAAGCTTTGCACACACTGTTGGGACGGCAGCAGCAG
>JAKEGI010000013.1 GCA_022615595.1 Bacteroidales bacterium
AAGGCAGGCTCTGAGGCAAACGGAGAGGTCGCTGCACCGAGAAACAGTCGTGGTGGCTTCTTCATCTTCCGCCCGTCGAGGTAAATCCCTTCGTCACGCATTCGCCTCAAAATCCACAACATCTGTATTGAATCAATATCAATCATGTTCACGTTGCTCATTGGCGACGGACCAACCTTAGAGCTGTCACCTGTCAGACAGAGGACATTATATATACCCATTGCATTCAGACCGACAGCGTCGGCCTGAATGCCTGTCCGGGTAGTATCACGGGCAGAGATCTGGAACACCGGCTCAGCCTTGCATTCAACAGCCACCCTGCTGCAGGCGATGCTTGACATTCTTGGTCTTGCCGATGAGGAATCGGTGAAGTTTATGGCTGTTACATAAGGTTTTACAAGCTCAATGTCTCTTATCAGTTTTTCACTGTCAGCGCTGAGCGGAGGAGTAACTTCAGTAGCAATGACAAACCTGCCGCTGCGGAGCTCTTTCTCAAGCTCCGAGGCCGGCTCATCATATTGTGGAGCATGATAATCAGAATCGCCCTGCCACCATGAAGGCTGACGTATTGTTCTGAAGACGCCGTCCCATACTTGCTTTTTCTTCTCCCTGTCTCGGGATGCCAGGGCACCCAGAAAAGTCATGGTCCCTGTTTTGCGTACCTGGCTGACAACCTCACCCCATGTTTCAGTGCCGGCTTTCTGCCAGTCGAGAGGGGGCAGAACCTCCATCAGCATCTCCTCCCTGCCAAGCTTCTCTGCCCTTTGGTATATCCTGTTCCATATGCAGTAACGGGTTTCGTCGATATAACATTTCAATTCAGGTGTCGTGCCACCGCAAGGGCCGTTCCTCATGCCTTTGGGACACTCCATCGGACAAATAAAAGCTGTCTCCTGTAAAAGACAGTTGCCGCACATGCGGCACCCGAACAGAGGCCCCTTGATAATAAGTTCTGCCCTCGCCAATAATCTGCTGGCTGCCTTTTCCTTCCTGAAAGGATAAAATGCAGGCTGCCACCTCCTTGATGGTTTTATTGATGACATATAATGTGTTCAAGACTTATTTAATTCTTTCAAAGATATTTCATGGAATTCAAAGAAGCTACAAATTAAACAGATTTGAGGCTAAACGTCTGTTTCACATACACCGCTTTGAAATTTTGGCTACGTTTACGACACAAAACAGTGAGATGAAAAGTTTCATTCTTGTATTCGCAGCAGTGATGCTTCTTTCCGCTCAGTCTTACTGCACAGAAATTGCAGATAGCGCTGACGTTTATCTTATTACTTGCGCTCCGGGCAGTGAGAGCTACTCGATATACGGTCACACGGCACTGAGAGTTGTCATCAGGGAACAAAACCTTGATGTGGTATATAACTGGGGCATCTTCGACTTCTCAACACCCAATTTTGTAGTACGCTTTGCAAAGGGAAGGCTTGATTATATGCTGGGTGCCTACAGCTATGACATCTTCGTCGATGAATACCGGTCGGAGGGAAGGGCAGTATGGTCTCAGAAAATCAATCTTACATCTGCTGAAAAAGAGAGGCTCTTTGGTCTCATAAATGAGAACCTGAGGCCGGAGAATATTAAATACAGGTACGATTTCTTCTTTGACAACTGTGCAACACGCGTGCGGGATATCCTTGCCGCGTCAGCAACAGACACCATTATCTTTCCTGAAAAGGAAAGGAAAGAGAGAGCAAGCTTCAGACAGCTGATTGATCCACACCAGAAGGTATTGCCATGGCTCGATTTCGGAGCAGATATGCTGCTGGGGCTGCAGGCTGACCGCAAGGCCACAACCGCTGATGAGATGTTTCTTCCGGTCTTTCTGAAGGAGAACCTGAGCGCATCACACATACTCCACGGCAGCGTCAGCGAGCCGTTGCTGGAGGAGGCTGAGATCGTTGCCGACTTTCCGGCTATTTCACTGAACAGTATCAGGATCATGATGCCACAGATTGTTTTCTATGCAGTGCTGCTGTTCGTCCTTCTTGTAACATTTGTGCTTGGAATACCCTTCCTGGGCCGGTTTGTTGACATAACCTTCTTCATTATCTATTCCATTATCGCAATACTCCTGGTTTTTACCAATTTCTGGTCTGAGCATGATGCTCTCCATTTTAACCTTGTTATCCTGGGAATAAATCCGCTCGTGCCTCTCCTCCTGTTTTATGTTCTTATGGAACGCAAAGCTGTGGTATTGAGCAGAGTAGCCTTTACGGTTTCAGCACTTTGGATACCGGCCTCGCTTATTGCCGGACAGGGCATCAATCCTGCACTTATTCCGTTTGTCCTGATCATAATGGTCAGAATATTCTGGCATTGCAAGTTTGGAAAGAGGCTTTAACACTTCTTTAACAACCTTTAACACCTTTTTTCGATATCAGAAGTGATCTTTGCGCATGTTTTCGCACAGTAGAAATAACACATAATTATATGGAACATACTACCGATATCAGGCTTTTAAATGAAAAGATCGAGAAGGAGAGTGCATTCGTTGATCTTCTGAGACAGGAGATGAACAAGGTAATAGTGGGGCAGCGTCACCTGACTGACTCGCTTCTGATCGGTCTTCTCTCTAATGGACACATCCTCCTCGAGGGTGTTCCGGGGCTTGCAAAGACGCTGGCAATAAAAACGCTGGCCTCTATTATTGATACCAGGTTCAGCAGAATCCAGTTTACTCCTGACCTGCTTCCTGCTGACCTCATCGGAACGATGATATACAGTCAGAAGAAGGAAGAGTTTATTGTACGCAAGGGGCCCCTGTTTGCCAACTTCATACTTGCCGACGAGATCAACCGTTCGCCTGCAAAGGTGCAGAGTGCGCTCCTCGAAGCCATGCAGGAGAGACAGGTTACGATAGGTGACCATACCTATAAGCTTGATGAACCTTTCATGGTGCTTGCCACACAGAATCCCATTGAACAGGAGGGTACCTACCCGCTGCCTGAAGCACAGGTCGACCGCTTCATGCTTAAGGTGGTTATTACTTATCCTGAGAAAGAGGAGGAGAGGATGATAATCCGTGAAAACCTGGCAAACGAATTCCCAGTGGCAAATACAATACTGAAACCGGATGATATTCAAAGGGCGCGAAGGGTTGTCAGGGAGGTATATCTTGATGAAAAGATTGAGAATTATATTCTTGACATTGTATTTGCGACCAGGGAGCCCTCCAGGTTCGGACTGGCTAAATTCTCCCCGCTGATTGCATACGGAGCATCACCCAGGGCTGGCATCAGCCTGGCAATGGCATCAAAAGCAAATGCATTCATAAGGAGACGAGGATTTGTGGTTCCCGAAGACGTGCGTTACCTCTGCGGTGACGTTCTGAGGCACCGTATCGGTTTGACATATGAAGCTGAAGCTGAAAATATTACACAGGATCAGATTATTACAGAAATTCTTAACACTGTTGAAGTACCATAACCGGAATGCGCAGAACAATTCTCATATTTCTTGCTCTCTTCACGTTTATCAAAGCCGGTGCACAAGACTTTATCGGTCTCAATGAACCGCGGATAAAAGTTATTATGTCTGATGAAAGATCGGCTCTGACAATTGATGACAAGGTTAAGAACGAAGTATACAGGTATCTTAAATATACCTCGGGAGAAGAGGGTGAAACATGGATTATTTTCCTGGATGAAAAGGGTATATGCAATGGCATCAGGATTACCTACGGGAAAGACAGAATCGAAGAAAAAAGAGCTGAGCTTAACAGTCTGCATAAGCGTGAGGGAATAGACAGCTGGGTTTACAGGTCACGTGGTAAACTAATCAATATTGACCTGAAAGATGAGACATGGTTTTTCACTGTAACGTATAAGATTTCACAGCATAGGGAAAAGAGTGGAGACGACAGAACTGCTTAAGAAGGTAAGAAAGATCGAGATAAGGTCGCGTGGCCTTACGAAGCAGATCTTTGCAGGGCAGTATCACAGTGCCTTTCGCGGAAGAGGAATGGCCTTCAGCGAGGTACGAGAGTACCAGTTCGGTGACGAGATACGCAGCATCGACTGGAATGTCACAGCCCGCTTCGGTCATCCCTACGTGAAAGTCTTCGAAGAAGAGCGTGAACTGACAGTCATGCTGCTCATTGATGTCAGCCGGTCGGGCGACTTCGGTACCCTTGCCGCAACCAAACGCGAAGTAATGACAGAGATTGCCGCTGTTCTTTCTTATTCGGTAATTGTCAATAATGATAAGGTCGGACTCATGCTCTTCTCCGACAGGGTGGAGAAATATATTCCGCCCAAGAAGGGGAGAGCCCACATGCTCAGGATAATACGTGAGATGCTGAGCTTTGAGCCTCAGTCGTCAGCCACCTCCCTGTCAGAACCGCTCCGGTTCCTGACGAACGTACTGAGGAAGCGCTGCACGGCATTTATCCTCTCTGATTTTATCACTC
>JAKEGI010000140.1 GCA_022615595.1 Bacteroidales bacterium
GAAATGACTCTCCTTCTGCACTCCGCCGGAGTCTGTAATTATCATTCTTGACTTCTTCTCGAGCAGGATCATTTCGAGGAATGAGACCGGGCGCATGACCCTCAGCAATCCAGTGGATGTCATCCTCTCATGAAGTTCCGGCGCACTCTTTTTTAGGGCTATAATGGTCCTCGGATGAAGTGGCATGACCAGTGTTATGCTGTTCTTCTCAGAAAGTTCCAGAAGGGTGTTGAATATTGCAGTAAGCCTTGCCGGGTCATCGGTATTCATGTCACGGTGAATTGTAACGAGAATGAAGTTGTCTTCGGCAAGTCCTGTCTTCTGAAGGAAATTATTCTTCTTCCTCTCTGCCAGTTCGGCATAGAAGAGACTGTTGTCATACATGATATCTCCCGTAAGGAATACCCGTGGGTTATTGATATTATACGGGGCAACATTTTCAGGATGGAAGCCCTCGGCCATCAGGTTCTTGAATGCAGTGTTTGTCGGGGCGAACAGCAGTGTTGAGGCGTGATCAGCCATGATTCGGTTGAGCTCCTCCGGCATCATCTTGTTGAAGGAGCGCATTCCGGCCTCGATATGGACGACAGGATAGTGCTGTTTTGATGCAGCAAGCGCTGCCGCCAGGGTCGAGTTGGTATCTCCGTAGACGATGACACAATCAGGTTTTTCGTTCATGATCACATCCTCGATCCTTTCCAGAATCATCCCAGTCTGACGGCCGTGTTTACCTGACCCGACCTGAAGATTGTGGTCCGGCATCCTGATCTCAAGCTCATCAAAGAAGACCTCTGAGAGTTCCCGGTCATAATGCTGGCCGGTGTGCACAATCACTTCTTCTATCTCTTTACTGAACGGGCCCGCAATGGCACGACTGATGGCTGAGGCCTTTATAATCTGGGGTCTTGCCCCAACTATATTGAGAATCTTCAGCCTGCTCATTTTGCATAATTTACAGCCCGCGTCTCCCTTATTACCGTTATCTTAATCTGTCCGGGATAGGTCATCTCATTCTGTATCTTACGAGCTATCTCGAACGAGAGGTTTTCTGTATCCTTGTCACTTACCTTCTCAGCGCCAACAATCACTCTCAGTTCTCTTCCCGCCTGGATGGCGTAGGTCTTTGTCACGCCCGGGTATGAGAGTGCCAGCGACTCGAGCTCATTAAGCCTCTTGATGTATGATTCAATCACTTCGCGTCTTGCTCCGGGGCGTGCTCCTGAGATAGCGTCACAGACCTGCACGATAGGTGCGATGAGTGTCGTCATCTCCGCCTCGTCATGATGCGAGCCGATTGCATTGATAACCTCTGGCTTCTCCTTGTATTTCTCTGCCAGCTTCATTCCAAGAACTGCATGTGGCAAATCCGGCTCATCATCAGGCACTTTACCGATGTCATGGAGCAGCCCGGCTCTCTTGGCTATTTTTGGATTAAGGCCCAGCTCGGCAGCCATGATTGAGCAGAGATTGGCCACTTCGCGTGAATGCTGCAGCAGGTTCTGTCCGTACGAGGAACGGTATTTCATCTTCCCTACCATCCTGATGAGTTCAGGATGCAGACCATGTATTCCCAGGTCAATGGTTGTTCTCTTACCAATTTCTACTATCTCCTCCTCTACCTGCTTGCGTGTCTTTTCTACTATCTCCTCTATGCGTGCAGGGTGAATGCGTCCGTCAGTTACGAGCTGGTGCAGTGCCAGTCGGGCAATCTCACGTCTGACAGGGTCGAAGCCGGAGAGGACAATTGCCTCCGGTGTGTCGTCGACAATGATCTCAACACCGGTAGCTGCTTCCAGTGCCCTGATGTTGCGTCCCTCCCGTCCTATGATACGGCCCTTGATCTCATCAGACTCAATGTGGAAGACTGTGACTGCGTTCTCAATGGCTGTCTCAGCAGCTACACGCTGAATAGCCATTACCACGATGCGTTTGGCCTCCTTTGAGGCTGTAAGCTTGGCTTCATCAAGTATCTCGTTGATATAAGACATTGCACCTGTCCGGGCCTCCTCCTTGAGTGACTCCATTAGCTGGTTTCTTGCCTCATCAGCTGAGAGTCCTGATATGGCTTCCAGCTGCTCAACCTGCTGCCGGTGCAGCTTCGAAAGCTCCTCTGACTTCCTGTCAAGCAGTTCTACCTGCTGTGTCAGGCTCTCCTTGATAGCATCGGCCTCATTCTTTCTCCGCTGTGTCTCTTCAAGCTTCTGTGACAGTGCCAGCTCCTTCTGTTTTATCCTGCCCTCAGCCTGGTTAATGCGGTTATTCTTTTCGTTGATGACCTTTTCATGCTCAGCCTTAAGCTGAAGGAAGCGCTCCTTGGCCTGAAGAATCTTCTCTTTCTTGATCACCTCTGCCTCGGATTCGGCTTCAGAGATGATCTTTTTTCTTCTGTTGCGGAGCAGCACCTGCCACAGGTAATATGACAGTGCTGTTCCTCCGATCAGGGCTGCACCACTTACAGCGATACAAATCCCGGGTGATATATTTCCAGCAATCATAATTGTTTAAATTAATTATATAAAAAAACCCGCAGAGTCTCCCTAACTTTTAAAAAACCCCATATCTACATGGTTGAAGCGACCGTCTTACTTCGAACGTCCACCGCCCCGTGTTAACGGGGTCCCGGCGAACCGGGATGAGGCCTGTCCCTGGCAAGCCAAGTGCTGCTCCAAAGTTCAAATTGTTGAGTTTCCAAAATGAATAGAGAAACAATGCGGGCAATATCCTGCTATTTAAAAGAACGTGTATTTATCTTTTTGACAGACAGAGGTTTACTTTTTCATTAAGCTCCTTAAGTCCCTCTTCCAGTGTCGTGTCTCCCTCCTTATCCTCAATCTCTATGAGCCTGATAACGTATTGCAGTGCAGCCATCGCCAGAAAATCCTGAATATCCTTGTCAACATAACGCTGCTTATACTGAAGCACTTTTTCGTTGATCAGCCTGGCTGCTTTACGGATACGTTCTTCATTTTCACTTTCCACCTTCAACGGATAATACCTGTCGGCCACATTAACCCTGATCGATAGTTTATCATCCATTGTTATATATTATCTGTCTAAAAGAGCAATACATTTATCTATCTCCCGCACAAGTTCACTAACTCTCTTCTTTGCCATCGCGGCATCGTCTCCGCCCCCAAGGATCGCTCCCGAGAACTTCGCTCTTTCATATCTTGACTGAAGCTCCTTTACTTCTTCATTTTTTTCAGCCAGCTGTTTTCTGACAGCTGACAATTCATTTTCAAGATCCGTCACCAGCTCTCTCAGTTTTTCATGCTCTGAAACCAGGGCTTCCACTGATCTTCTGAGCAAAAGATATTCCTCATATCCCTTTGCATTCATAACGGAAACTATATTACAAATATAACATTCTTATTCCTGTTTTCAAAAAAAAGAGTCCATTATGTTTGCCCATTTGGCACGGAAACTTAGTTTTGCAACCGTCAGGAACTGAAAATGATCAAAAAGTATATCATTCTGGCTGTTGCACTAACAGCGACTTTAAATATTAGTTCACAGGAAGTTCATAAAGAGCTATTTATCAGCCCGATGCGTGATATCCCTTCGCTCTCGGCAAGCTTTGCCGAGCTAAGGAATGATCACTTTCACTCAGGTCTTGATTACAAGACCGGTGGTGTTGTTGGAAAGGAAGTTCTCAGTGCTGCCGAGGGGTACGTCTACCGCATTGCGGTGAGCCCCTCCGGTTTTGGCAGGGCCATATATCTCCGCCATCCATCAGGTCACTCCACGGTATATGCGCATCTCGACAGCTTCAGACCTGATATTGAGGAGTATGTGAAGACGAGGCAATATGAGCTGAAGAACTTTAACGTCTCACTCTATCCTGCCCGCAACCAGTTCAGGGTAAACCAGGGAGAGGTGATCGGAAGGTCTGGCAACAGCGGCAGCTCTTCAGGTCCTCATCTGCATTTCGAAATACGCGACTCAGCATCCGAGGATCCACTAAACCCTCTGAGCTTTGAGATGGGTGTGGCTGACAGGATAAAGCCGGCTATAGACAAGATCATCATCTACCCCCTCACTCCCCGGTCGACTGTAAACAAGTCACACTCAAGCCTGACACTGAAAGCCACTGCCGCAAATGGCGGATATATTGTACAGAACTCCGGCACACCTGTCATTTACGGTGATGCCGGTATCGGAATCAAGTGCTGGGACACTTTTGACAACAGCACCAACAGGTGCGGGGTATACTCAATAGAGATGGCTGTTGACTCAGTTGTTGTATACACCTTTACTGCCGACCGTTTTGCATTTGCCGAATCAAGGTATCTTAACAGCCACATTGATTACAGGGCAAGAATCATAGACAATGAATACATTCATAAAACCTTCATCCAGCCCGGCAACAGGCTCTCAATGTATGATACACACCTGAACAGGGGCATCCTCAGTTTCAGGGACGGTAATGATCACAGAATAACCATTTCTGTTTCTGATGCCTCCGGAAACAGGTCTACTGTGTCATTTAACCTGAGGTCAGTCACCGAAGCTCAGGCAGAGCCGGTTCCTGTTAAATACAGCAAGCTGATACCTTACGGCAGATCCTCAGATTTCACGGCAGACGGAATTAGGGTTCACTTCCCTCCCACGGCACTCTATGACACTCTCTTCCTTGCCTACAGTGTAAGGAATCACAGCCGCTATCTCTCTCCGGTACATTCAGTCCATGACCCCACTGTTGCCTTGCATGAACC
>JAKEGI010000141.1 GCA_022615595.1 Bacteroidales bacterium
GTTGTCGGCTATTATCAGGCTCCCTTCCCTGGCAAGCAAGGTGAATGCGTTTCGCAGAGCGAGTTCCTCACTCATATCAATGACTGAAAGTTCGTCACCGTCAATATCATACAGATACAGTTTTCTCCCATCTGTGAAGTAAACTGTGGAACTGTCGGAAACTATGGAGGAGATTGCACCAACCTCCTTTCTTGCAAGTGTATCATTGAGCCTGTCAGCGAGCGAGGTGTATGAGAGTCCGCCCCGGTTGTCTGGCTGCAGGAGTCCGAAATCGTCCGTGATGCCGGCATAGATTACTCCCCTGTGGTCAGAGGCCATGGCACTCACTCTCTGCCCGGCCGGGATCTTTATAAGACCCCAGTTAAGCCCGTCATAGGTCATTATGCCCCTGCTCTCATTGCCGAAGTAGATCACTCCTCTCTTATCCGTTGCAATACAACAGTTCTGAAGGTCGCCCGGAGTTTCCATGGCATCGAACCAGCGAACAACAGGAACCCCCGACCTGTTAACCTGCGAGAGGAGGGCGAAAGGAGAAAGAGTCAACAGAAAAATGAGAAGCAGTCCGTTCTTTATTCCCATCAGAATCTCCCTGATTAAAGAGATAAATATACGAATTCATATCGAATCCGAGCTGTCAGGTTTTGGCATTCTATTTGCGACAATTTTTACTTATCTTGGCTTCACTTTAAGAAGGTATGAGGGTAATCAACAGAGCAATTGTTCTGCTGGCATTTGCTGTTACTGCAACCGGCCTGCTTAAGGCACAGGTTACGGCTCGTGAGACTATTGTTCCGGGGGCTGAACTGAGGCCGGAGTCACCGGAGCGTGGTAGTGGCATCTCATACCGCAACAGTGCTCCCAGGCTTAAGAAGTCATCTGATCCCTCCGGAAAATATTTCAGAATATCGTTGCCTGGTCATCACTTCACCAGTGAAACAGGTAAGCCTGAACTACCGGTATACAGTCGTCTGATAGAGGTACCCCGGGGGATGGATGTCAGTGTTCATATCTCTGATGTCGTAACAAAACGGGTAATCTTTTCTGACCACGGGTTCAGGGGCTCTCAGATCTATCCTGCACAGCCTGCAAGGACAAAAAACCAGCCTCCTGACGAAAAGGTGGTAGTGAAGGATCGGAAGACATATGAAACAGGGGGCATTATTTCTCACGACACTGCAGTAGTCAGGCTGGAAGGGATATTCAGGGGCAGGGAGCTTTATAACATAGCGCTCTACCCGGCTTTCTACGATCCTGCCGGAGAATATGTTGACCTGATCACATCAATGAATGTCAGAATTATCACCTCCCCTTCAGAGAATAAAGGAGAGGGCACCTACCCTCCTGCCGGGGAGAAAGGAGGGTATGCTTCTGAGGCCTACATAACAGGTTATACTGATGAACCTGTGACCATGATCATAGTGACAGACTCTGTTTTCAGCAAACATCTGCAGCCTCTGATAAAATGGAAGACCCTGAAAGGCATTAAAACCACAGTTCTGTACAAGGGTGAGGGTTCTGCCGATACGGTCTACAATGATCTGAAGAGCCGGATAACATCATTATACACAAGCGCAGTCACTGCAGGAAATCCTCCCCAGTACCTTCTGATTATCGGTGATCTCTCAATAATACCCGCATCACGGGGTACAGGAAATGTATCTGACCTCTATTACGGCGAATTTGACGGTGAAGGTGACTACATCCCTGAATTGTTCATTGGGAGACTACCTGTAAGTGACACTACCCAGCTTAAGGGAATGGTCAGTAAAATAATAGACTATGAGAGCTATACATTCGAACCCGGCAATAAATTCTGGTCCGGAGCCGTCGCTACAGCAGGGAATGACCTGACCTACCAGAAATATATGAACGGACAGATAGGGTACCTGTTCGATGAATATCTGAGCCTTGACACTTCATTAAATGCCATCCACTGGCTCTACCCTGACGCATCGCAGAAGGATGATTCCCTGAAATTGCTTTTTAACGAAGGGCTGAGCCTTCTGAACTATACGGGGCACGGAGAGGCAAACGGATTCAGTGACCCGGCATTCAAAACAACAGATGTCAGCGGTCTCACAAATACTGACATGTATCCGCTCATTATTGCCAATGCCTGCCGTACTGCACAGATAAATGTGGCATCCTGTTTCGGTTCAGCAATGGTAAATGCCCCTGACAAAGGGGCAATTGGTTTTATCGGATGTACCAATGACTCATTCTGGGCAGACGATTTTTACTGGTCCGTAGGTCCCGGTACGGCTGACACCACAGCAACCTATGACAATACCGGAACAGGAGCGTTTGACAGACTGTTCCACACCCATGATGAGGCACCGGGTGAGTGGTATTACACTATGGGACACATCAATTTTGCCGGAAATATGGCTGTCTCGGCAAGCACCAGTTCCAGAAAAAAGTATTATTGGGAGACCTATATGCTTCTTGGCGATCCGTCACTCGCTCCTATGGTGGGAAGGCCCGACCTGTCTGAGATTACCGTTCCCGATATCCTGCCTCAGGAACTCACTTCCCTTAACTTTTTTGCCAGGCCCTTTTCCTATGCAGCAATTACCGATTTCGATACATTGTGTGACGCCAGGTTTGTTAGTCCCTCAGGCAATGTCTCTCTTGAAATACCGGAAGGGATCAAGGATTCATGCCTGTTAATTGTCACAGGGCAAAACCTGATCCCTTTCAGAAGAACATTGCATTTCGGTTCGGTGGCCGGACCGTTTCTCGTAACAGAAAGCATCGTGCTTGATGACTCCCAGGGCAATAACAACGGAAGTCCGGATTATGGTGAAAGGATAAACCTCAGGGTCACGATTAAAAACCTGGGGCAAACTGTCTCATCAGGACTGAATGCAGACATTTCAGCCACAGCAGGGATGATTACTGTTGAGCAGGCTATGATCTCCATTGGCGATATCTCGCCAGGCGAATCATACACAATTGATAATGCATTCATCTTCAGCATATCAGATGAAGCTGAGGATGGTGAGCTTGCCTCCCTGCTTCTCACCCTTGCCGACAATGGGAATGAGTATCTCTTCGGGATTGACATGACAATACTGGCTCCTGATATCAGTATCGTTTCTTCGGTTCATGATGATACATATGCCGGCAATGCAAACTACCTGCCCGATGCGGGTGAAACGGTGAGATTCAATATCAGGGTCAGGAATGAAGGATCATCAGCGACCAGCGGAATGCTTTCGGTTATTGCTCCTGCCCCATGGCTTACTCTCGCAACGGAGGAGATTGCTACCGGTATTCTTGATCCCGGAACCGAAAAGGTTCTCAGCCTGGAGGCAGAAATTTCAGACCTTGCCCTGCCGGGTACGGAGATCACCTATGGCGTTAACCTGGTCTGCGGAAAATATGAAGCTTCTGATTCATATTCTATAAGGACAGGTAAGACCCGTGAGACCTGGGAGTTCGACAGGTTTGATGTTTTTCCGTGGATACAGGAGAAAGACATCCCGTGGACAATAACCACGTCAACTGCATTTGAGAATGTACGGTCAGCAAGATCAGGCAATATTCCGGACAAGGATGAGACTGTGCTGGCAATTTATGTCAATAACCCGGTAAGAGACACTGTCTCATTTTACTCAAAGGTCTCCTCAGAGTTTAACTACGACGAGCTTATCTTCAGAATTGACAGTATAACCGACCTGCAGATATCTGGTGAGACACCATGGACACTCAGGCAGGCCATTCTCAAACCAGGTGTCCATTACCTCGAGTGGATCTACAGAAAAGATGTCTCTCTGGCCGGAGGGCTCGATGCGGCATGGATAGATGATATCACCTTCCCCGACATCTCCTTCCTCGATGCTGACATGCGCATTGATACGGTTTATGCACCTCCGGCCACCGCTGATCTGAATAATGTTGTTGTCAGGGGCAGTGTCGTTAACCTCGGAAGAAATACCCTTACCAGTTTCCCGCTTGCGTACCGGATCAATGATGGGGAGGCAGTTAACGAGACCTTCTTCCTGAAAATTGATCCGGGAGACACGGTTGATGTAACTTTCGGCCAAACCTGCAAGTTGCTGCCCGAAACGAGTTATCGTATTTACATTATAAGCCGACTGCCGGAAGACGGGTACTCGGGAAACGATACCGCATATACTACATTCATAAAAACTGGTATTGAAATTCCTCAGATAACCGAAGGGGTGGCCAGGATTATGCCCAATCCATTCACTGACGGCTTTGTTCTTGAAATTGATGCAGCCGGTGAAGAGAGTGCAGAGATTGAATTGCTTGACACACAGGGGAGGTCTGTTCTGTTTATGAGTGAAGGTCTTATGCCTGGGATCAACAGGATAAACATCAGGTGCCAGAGTCTTGCAGCAGGAATTTATACACTTCGAATTACAATCGGGGAAAAAGTGGGCCTGATCAGGGCTGTCAAAGGAGGCAATTAACAAGTAAGAAGTAAGAATTATGTCAAAGACAAAGCCAACGCGTGAGGAGGGACTGGAGCTTTTCAGAAAGTACAACAAGTCGGAGAGCCTTTACAGGCATGCACTTTCGGTGGAGGCGGTGATGCGATACATGGCCAGGAAACAGGGTGAGGATGAGGAGATGTGGGGTGTTATCGGTCTCATCCATGATCTTGATTATGAAATGTATCCTGACCAGCACTGTAAGATGACCGAGGTAATAATGAGAGAAGAGGGATGGCCTGATGAGTATGTCAGGGCCGTCATAAGCCACGGTTATGGCATCTGTTCCGATGTCCGGCCTCAGACGCTTCTTGAGAAGACTCTTTTCGCCATAGACGAACTGACTGGCCTTGTAACCACCAGTGCACTGGTAAGACCGTCAAGAAGTGTTCTTGATATGGAGGCAAAGTCAGTGCTGAAGAAATGGAATGACCGCAAGTTTGCAGCCGGTGTTGACAGGAGTGTAATTGAAAAGGGCGCTGCTGACCTGGGGGTTGAGTTGAAAGACCTTGTGTCAGATGCAATTGCCGGCATGAGAGAGGCGGCAGAGGAGATAGGGCTGAAGGGTAACCCTGTCCAATAACCACGAATGGAATTTGATAATATTGATAGAGACAGGTCTCAGACCTGTCTCTATCAGCATTTTAAAACCAATTGAATTATTACAGTTCCTTGATTTTTATATTCCTGTACCATACATCATCACCGTGATCCTGCAGGCCGATAAAGCCCTCTGCGGCAACCGTTGCCCAGTCAGGATTAAGTCCCGGGAACTTGCTGCCGGCGACAAGTTCGTTCCAGTCAGGAGTCCAGAGATGATATTCAAGCACCGTTTCTCCGTTTTGAATATGCCAGACAGAGCCTTTGTAAACCTTGATCTCAGCTGAGTTCCATTCACCTGCAGGCTTTGCATTCTGCGGCACGGCAGGGATCAGATCATAAAGAGCTCCTGCCTTGCGGTTGCCATCCTTGCCAGCTTCGGCATCAGGGTGACGCTCATTGTCAAGAACCTGCATCTCCGGTGCTGTCTTCCAGATGAAGTCATAATCAGGACTCTCCTGTGCGAGGTAAAAAATTCCGCTGTTGCCTCCTTCCGATATCTTCCACTCAAGTTTGAGATGGAAATTGGTGAATTTTTTATCGTAAAGGATGTCACCACCGCCACCTCCAGCCTCGCCCATTCCGGATCCCTGGCAGTGGAGGGTGCCGTCAACGATCTCCCAGCCTGTTTCCGGGAAGGCAGTTTTGTTATACCCGCGCCATCCTTCAGTGGAGGTACCGTCGAAGAGGGTTACCCATCCTTCATCCTCAACCTTTGCCTTTTTCCCTTTTCCTGTTCCGCAGGAGACGAGAGAGGCCGCAACCACCATAACAAGTACAATGTTTAATAATTTCATATGCTATTGATTTAAGTGTTTGTATTAAATATTCAAGAATCATACAGGCATTTCAGGGAGCTGCCAGCCATCGCGGTAAGTGTGCTTTATCATCTCCCGGGCAAACTGACTTGCACTCATCGGGTCGGTATATTTGCTTGTAAACGTCGGATGGCCGTCAGTGATGCTGAAATGATCTTCAAGGCATATCTTGATGGTTTCGGCATCGCTGATATTGGTGAACTCCATCTTTTCACCGTCCCATTCCAGTATCTTGTTCAGACCCTGCAGCCTCACAGCCAGGACACCCATTACAACCATCTCATTGAACGGTCCGGCTTCGGAGAAGTCTGACTTGGTCAGCACCCTCGACTCGGGAGACTCTTTACAGGCACGTACCCAATCCATCTCATGACCCCCGCTCGTGGCGTTCTCCACGCGTCTTTCGGTCTGCGGAGCATTTGGCACCCTGCCCGAGAGAAGCCATGGATTAATCCCGTAGCATCCGCAGATTAGCTTATCCTTTGTCCCATGGAATATAA
>JAKEGI010000142.1 GCA_022615595.1 Bacteroidales bacterium
ACCGGCTCCATTCCGGCTGGAGGAATAACACACAATCGCTGCCCACCCGCCGGCTGTGCTCTTCTGCTGCTGCAAAATCAGTGCCATCCTCAATTATCACTTTAAGCTCATGTGCCTTTTTCCAGATATCTTCAAGCGGCGGAGAGCCCTTCTTGGGAGAGAGGGTTATCCAGTCCCATATCCCTGTCAGCGGATAGGCCCCCGAGGTTTCAAGATAGGTCCGTACCCCGTCACTCTTAAGAACTCTGCACAACGGGTCAAGGTTCCACATGAGGGGTTCTCCACCGGTAACCACTACTGAGTCGGCCCCTGAATCCTTCACATGACCTGCTATTGTCTCCACGTCAACCAGGGGATGCAGAGCTGCATTCCATGAATACCTGGTATCACACCAGCTGCATCCGATATCGCAGCCGCCTATTCGTATGAAATATGCAGCCTTGCCAGTATTGTATCCCTCTCCCTGTATGGAGTAGAACTCTTCGACCAGCGGAAGCTTCAGTCCTGCATTATGTTCATCCTTCTGAAGCATCCGGTCCTATTTTTTCAGCGAGAGCAGCTTCATAAAATCATGGAACAGGTCAGTGTTATCCTGTACTCCGGAGAAAGATGAAGCGCCGGGGCCATAAGCAAATACAGGAACCATGACGGCTGAATGGCCTTTGGTGCCGAATGTTCCTGACACAGTCTTCTCCTCAATACTGCCTCCTGTAAGGCTTAATCCTCCCGTCTCGTGGTCTGCGGTGACAACAATGAGAGTATTTCCTGATTTCCTGGCAAAGTCATAGGCAATCTTTACAGCTCTGTCAAGATCGAGGACCTCCTCCACAGTCCTCTTCATGTTATTGTCATGAGCAGCCCAGTCTATCTGAGAGCCTTCAACCATAAGCACGAACCCTTTTTTGTTTTGTGAAAGCACCTCCAGTGCCTTTGCAGTGGCAGCGGCAAGGAAGTCGGGGTCCCGGCCCTCGTCAATGTAAGGCAAGCCTTCCTCTGCCATAAGACCTGCAATACGCGATGAACGTGAGTTTTTTAAATCAGGCAGGTTATAGACAACATCATAACCCATCTTTTTCAGATCAACGGTAAGGTCAGCAGAGTCACTTCGGGCGCTGAAGTGGTTTATCCCCCCTCCGATGAAGACATCGGCATTACCTTTCAGAAACCACTTTGCAATTTCCTCATAACTTCCTCTCGAGGCATCGTGTGCTATAAAAGAAGCCGGTGTAGCATGCGTGATTGTGCTTGTGCTGACTGCACCGGTAGAAAGGCCTGCCTTCCTGGCTATCTCAAATATAGTGGGTATCTCCGTGCTGTCAGGACGAACTGCTATCATACCGTTGTTGGTTTTTTCTCCTGTGGAGATGGCCGTACCACCTGCAGCCGAGTCAGTTATATACCTGTTGGCGGAATATGTAATACTGAAACCTGTAACCGGAAAAGCCGGGAAGGTCATGTTGAATCCGCTGGCAGTCATACCGGCATAAACCTGGTCTGTGCCCATACCGTCGCCTATGAATATGATCAGGTTCAACGGTTTCTGCTCTTTTCTTCCGGCAGCTGTTAATATTATCATTATCAGCATTATCGCCAGAATTCTGAATCTGTTCTTCATTTTATTTTCTATTTGATTTTATTTACCGTTCAATTTCCGGGAAAAAGCATCTTTAGTTCCCGTTCAGCGGCAGCCGAGGTCCATTTCTCAGGTATCAAAGCCCACTCAGAGAGAGGTGCGGGAGATATCTCTCCTTTGTCACGAAACCATTCCGTCATATAAAACCTGAGGTCGCGCGGTGTTGAAGAAATAAGTCTGTCATCCAGTCCCTCCTTACCGATGCCTGCAGCTTCAATGTGACCACCACCGCCATTGGCCCTGTATGAATTGACCGCTACTTTATAGGATGAGTCCTGGCTGAAAACAGTTCCATCAGTCAGGGAGGTGATTGTAACCCTTGCTCCCTGGGGTTTGGTGACATCTACCACATACCGGATCCCCATCGCGGAGTCAAAGTTATAGGAAGGATTTCTCAGCCTGGGCCTGCCATTGATCATTACCGGCTTATCCTCTCCGTTGAGGCTGTACCTTAGCAAAAAGTCATTCCTGTTTTTCATCGTGTTGAACCATAATCCGTATGAATGCTCCAGGTACCTGTCAACTTCCTTGCCTGTCATGGAAATTGTGTATAGGAAGTTTTCAAATCTGTAAAGACGGAACAAATCCCTGATGCGCAGGTCCCCTTCACTTATCTGTTCATCGAACGAGAGAGGAGCAGCAAAAGAGATGTCAGCGCCGCTGATTTCAAGCTGTATCTCATGAATAATGTCGACGAAGGCTGAGGGTCCGAAAAAGGAATCCCGGCTTGTTGCTGAGGCATCAGACCTGCCTATTACCTCAGAGGCATATGCTTTAACTGTATCAGATACACCTCTGTACCTTTCAATGAATGAGGCAGACGCCGGAAGTGAATTCATGGGTATCAGTTCGCCCTCAATGCTTCTACCGGCTGTGCCGTCAGACTTCTGTCTCAATGAAACTTTTGCATGCATCAGTGCTGCGGCCCTGCTGCCTCCGTCGATCATCAGGACCGTATCACCCACAGTGTTTACTGTTTTCCTGACAGCCTGGTTATGATCATGACCGCAGAAAATAATGTCAAATCCCGGCACGTTGACCGCAACTGCCAGTGAAGAGTTCTCATCCGGTCCTGTCTCATCATCATCGCCTATGCCTGAATGGAAGAGACCTACGATGATATCCGGTTTTTGCTCAAGTATCTCCGGCATCCATTTCTGAGCTGTTTCGATCATTCCGTCAAATCTGATGCCGCTGTAAAGTGTTTCAGGGAGCCAGTCAGGAACTGAAGGGG
>JAKEGI010000143.1 GCA_022615595.1 Bacteroidales bacterium
AAGTTAATCACATAATTGGTCCTGTCATCTATTACCACAATGTTTGAGAGTTCAAAATCATATTGTGCGAGGGCTTCCCTCGTAAGGAATATCTCCGGGTTCTTGACGATGTCAAGATAGAGTGTTGTTGTCGGTCCGCCCTGCAACCTGAAAAGAACGGTATCGGCCTTCTCCACGTCATTATTCTTCCTGCCCTTGTAAATCTTAACGGCATCAAACCTGAGGTCATTCTGGTAAGGTGCCTTGAAAACCTCAACAACTGCTTCTCCGATAGATACATAGTTGCGGTTCTTCTTGATAGTCTCACGATAGAAGCCTGTCATGTCATTTGGAACCCCGGGGTAGTTGACTTCAAAGCGGCTGATGACCTCTTCAAGGATCTCTGCCGGCATCAGTGGCTTGACAATTATCTCCTTTATCGGGATCATGGCTGTCTCGAGTGAGATGACATTTCGCTGACCGTTGGTTTTCATCTCACTGATCGCCATCACGACATTCTTGTAACCGACATATGAGAATTCCACCTTTTCAGCAGTGGGTTCCGTAACCTTAAGTATGAACTCACCGTCGAGGTTAGTTACCGTAGATACATTGCTTCCCTGTATCGCGACACCTGCGAAGACCAGAGGGAGGTTTGTCTCTGCATCAATCACCTTGCCCCTTATGGTGGTCAGTTCCTGGGGATCTTTCTTCGGTTTGCTTGCCGAAAACATTGATGCAGCCACTTCCCCAGCCATGATAAGCGAGAGCAGTGCCGCAGCCATTACTGAGAAAAAGACTTTATTTTTCATGGTACTCTGTTTTTGTTTAATTAATTCCTGATCATCTGTACGAAATAATGACCGGGAGTATCTCCTTTTCCCTATACATTAACCAAAAAAAATTGTTCATTTGTCTTAATGACGACCTCTCAGTTACTGAATGCAAGTTACTCTCTTTTCACTTATGCGGTAAGGCGATCTTCCGGCATTCCGTTTGATCCGCCTTTGCCGCCTGCCATCAGTGTCGAGCTGAGCAGCGTTTGCAACCTTGCTTGCCCCGAGTGTATGACGGGAGCAGCTCTCACGGAGAGGAAGTCAGATTTCATCGATTTTGATCTGGCAGCCAAGATTGCTGCGGAGCTCAGCGGCGCCACCCTCTCTGCCTGGCTCTATTTCCAGGGAGAACCGATGCTTCACCCGCGCTTTTTCGACATCCTGGCCCTTTTCCGTAGGATGAACCCTGTCATATCGACCAATGGCCATTTTCTTGATCATGACAGCTGTGCCAGGCTGGCTGCTTCGGGGCTGAAAAAGATAATTATCTCATATGACGGGGTGACGCCGGCATCTTATTCTGCTTACCGCACCGGAGGCGATCAAGCGAAGGTTACGGAAGGAATAAGGCTTCTGGCGGAAACCATTAAAGGAACGAAATCATCTCTCACAATGGAGTTGCAGTTCCTAAAAGGGAGACACAATGAGGCAGAGGCCGCGGAGGCAGCACAGTTTGCAAAGTCAGTCAGCGCCACGTTCAGGATAAAAAGCATACAGGTACTTGAAAATGATCGGATTGCAGAGTGGATGCCTGCCCACAAGGGTAAGTCACGTTACACAAAAAGAAACGGAAAGTACGAGGCAGTGCGCAAAGTGAAAAGAGGTTGTTTCAGGATGTGGAGAGGAGCAGTCATTACAACTGACGGGGATGTGGTTCCGTGCTGCTATGACAAAAACGGCAAACACATAATGGGGAACATCAATGACAAATCATTCAGCGAGATATGGAACGGGCCGGAATACAGGAAGTTCCGCTCGAATGTAATACGGAGCCGTTCATCTGAAGAGATCTGCAGCGACTGCCCGCAGGGCAGCAGGTTGTTTTTCAGCAAATAGCATAATATATGACTGATTTTTTTAATTTTATCGCACTATTTACCTCCTGATAATAAAAACTATAAAAAACTCATTCAAGATTATTGCGTTGCTTCTGGCGCTGTTGGTGCTGGCAGTATTTATCATTGCCTCATCACTGAGAAAGTCAGCACTACCTCTCCTCGACGGTGAGCAGCAACTGTCAGGCCTGAATGATGATGTAAGAGTGATAAGGGATGAGCGCGGAGTACCTCACATATATGCCACAAGCGCGCATGACCTATATTTTGTCACAGGCTATATCTCAGCACAGGAGCGTATGTGGCAGATGGACCTTATAAGACGTGCCACCACGGGAAGGCTCTCAGAGATCCTTGGGCCGGATTATATTGAGGCTGACCATTTTCTCAGGATGCTCAGCATGACCGCCAAGTCAGAGGTGGTGATAGCAAAGGAGGATCCGGTGATACTCGCAGCAATGCAGTCATACTGTGACGGTGTCAATACCTGGATCGGCGAGAGAGGTAAAAAACTGCCGGCAGAGTTCCGGATACTGGGATACACTCCCGAACCATGGACCCTTCCGCTGATGAAAGCCTTCTAAAGGCAATTGACCTGCTTGAGGAATGGGATTACAATATGGATGCCTCACTTGTTGCTCCGACCCTGTTTGAGTTCACACGTGCAGAACTGGCAAGGAACATCCTGCATGATGAACTGGGAGATCTTTACGGAGGAGTGCTTGGCAAGCAGCATGATCACTATCTTTTCAGGATACTTTATGAGGGCCCTGACGGTTGGGTTGACAACACGGCCACAGGAGAGACGGAGACACTTGATGGTCTTATGGCTCTGAGCCTCAGTAATGCGGTTGACACCCTGAAAGCAAGGTACGGCAGCAATACT
>JAKEGI010000144.1 GCA_022615595.1 Bacteroidales bacterium
AGGAACCCGTTCAAGGGGAAAATGGAAAACAGATCAAAGTAACACGGAAAGAAGCAGGACACCCAACAGGAAGAAAAACAAGGACGGCAGCCTCGATCCTGACAGTTTTGTCAGCAAGGCTACGCCTCAGCAACCGGTGATCTACAAGTCAGACAGGCAGATAGATGAGCTTCCGGTTGACCGTGCAATAATTTTAAACCTTCAGAAAAAGGGATACGAGAATCCCACCGAGATACAGGACAAGACCATTGAGGCTATCCTTAGCGGCCGTAATCTTATGGGTCTGGCCCAGACGGGCACAGGCAAGACAGGTGCGTTTCTTATACCGCTGGTGCACAACCTGCTGAGGAAAGACTCACGCAGCCGGGTGCTTGTTGTATCACCTACGCGTGAGCTGGCACTGCAGATAGACAGTGAGTTCCGGAGCATCGCTCACGGGCTGAAGATATTCAGCACCTGTCTTATAGGCGGGACGAGTGTATGGCGCGACATCCAGAGTCTGAGACGGCCCGGGCATATTATAATAGGTACGCCGGGCCGCATTGCTGACATGGTACGTCAGAGGGCACTTGACCTTAATATGTTCACCATACTGGTGCTTGACGAGTTTGACAGGCTGCTGGATATGGGTTTTGCAGCTGAGATAGAGAGGCTGGTCGGTGGAATGAGCTACCGCAGCCAGACAATATTATTCTCTGCCACTGAAGACAAGAGCCAGAGAAAAATGATAAGCAGCCTCATGGATGATCCGTATGAAGTGAGGGTAAGAAATGAGAACATCGTTGCTGACAATATTGAGCAGGATATAATTACAGTGAAGGAAGGGGAGAAGAAGATCGACATACTCCTGAAGATGGTACGTGACAAGTCATTTGAGAAGGTGCTTGTCTTTGCTGACACCAAGCGTGGTGTAAGCCGCATCTGCAGGGATCTGAAGAGGGGAGGCATTACCGTGGATGAGATCCATGGTGACAAGTCTCAGAACTACAGGATCAAAGCCCTGGAGGCATTCAGGAACCGCAAGATACAGGTGCTGGTGGCCACTGATGTGGCAGCCAGGGGTCTTGACATATCGCATGTCTCGCATGTGATCAACTTCCAGGCGCCGAAGGATATGGAGAGCTACATTCACCGGATAGGGCGGACAGGCAGGGCAGGTGCCAGCGGCAAGGCGCTCACTTTCATCAACTAATACTGAGATAATATATGGCAGGTCAGAACAACAGTTACATCAAGAAGCAGAAGACGGAAAAGCGTCTGAAGAAGAGGAAAGAGAAGGAGCAGAAGAAGCTCTACCGCAAGGAGAACTCATCAGGCGGAGAATTTGAAAACATGATCGCTTACGTAGACAAGTTCGGTAACATCACCACTGAGCGGCCCGAAGAGATTGAGGCTAAGGTTGAGGTTAAGGCTGAGGAGAATTGATAGCAGCGCAGGGCGCAGAGCGTTGAGGGGTATTAGGTAATCAGTTATCGGTGATTGGGTTTTGAAGTTTTTCGTTTATCATGGAACTTTGGAACTTTGAAACACTGAAACTATCGGACCTTCAGACCCTGACTATGATCTTTCCGCGCGGGTTACCATGCCCGGCAAGGTCAAAGGGGTCACCTGCAACAGGAGCAGCGTAGTCGCCATTAACCTTAACCTGGCTTGCTCCTAGTCTTACTCCTCCATCCTGCTTTTTGCCTCGATACACCACAACAGTTCTCCGAGGAAGGCGGCGGCACGCTTGCCAGCTGTTTCCCTGTCTGCAGCGACCCCCTTTTCATCGAATGATTTGCTGACGAAGGTAACTGGGTGCTGGGCAGGGACAGTCCATGCCTTCATCTTCCACAGTATAAACTGAATTGAAATGATGACCTGTGATCCGCCGAATGGACCGTCAGAGACGGTGGCGAGGGCGACAGGCTTACGGCGCCACTCATCGTACAGCAGGTCGATCACATTCTTAAGGCTGGCAGGGTAACCTCCGTTGTATTCAGGAACGAGGATGATGATGCCGTCGGCGCTGCGAATACGACCAGCAAAGGAGAGGATCTCAGGAGACGGTTCTTTTAGCAGCCTTAAACGTTCATTAAAGAGAGGGAAGTTGTAATCAGCAAGATCGATGATATCTGTCTCTGCAAGGCCATTCTCAATAATGTAGTTTCTGAAGAAAAGTGCCACCCTGTGGCTGTTGCGGCCACTCCTGACACTGGGGGAGAGGATTGCGATCTTTTTCATATGCCACTAAGTTAGGTATTATTGTCTGAAGACCGAAGACCGAAGACGGAAGACAGAAGACGGGAGAATCAAAAATTTGCGCCTGAAACTCTTCATAAATCATAAATCATCATTCCTTGTTCGATATTCCAACCGCTCCCAGTCCCCAATTGCTGGCTGATTATTTTTCCGAACTTTAAAATATTATTAGTCCCAATTCGTCTATGCCAGTAAAAGGAGTGATCAATGAGCCCCTCTGAATCAGAAAAGATAAGTATTGCTTATAAGACTGAGAAGAAGAAACTTCTAAGTTATATCAGCAGGAGGGTGCCCGCACAAGTGGAGGCGGAGGATATACTGCAGGATGTCTTCTACACACTTACGGTGGGCTTCAGAGATCTCGAAAGAATTCAAAACCTGACGGCATGGCTTTACAGGGTGACTGACAACCGCATAACTGACCTCTTCCGGAAAAAGAAACCTTTAAGCATTACCTACACCGCATCAGCCACAGGGGGTGATGACGAGCCACTAACTCTCGAAGAGATACTTCCTTCACTGGGACTTACACCTGATGATGAAGAAATCAGAGAGATGATTTGGGATACGATAGATGATACACTAAATGAACTACCGGAAGAGCAGAGGGCTGCATTCATCTTAAATGAGTTTGAGGATATGAGTTTCATAGAGATGTCTGAAAAAACAGGCATCCCTGTTAATACCCTGATCTCAAGAAAAAGATACGCTGTCCTTGCTCTCAGGGAAAATCTAAAAGAATTGTACAGGATTTTTAAAAATGAATGATATGAAAACACTTAAAGTATTAAAGTACATAGGTTTCGGAATACTGGGGACAGCTTTTGTATTCCTGGTCATCTGGGGTGTGATGGCACTTTGGAACTGGCTGATACCTGAACTTTTCAATGGTCCGGTCCTGACCTACTGGCAGACAGCCGGCCTCTTCCTTCTGTCAAAGATACTCCTCACAGGTGTTGCTCCCGGGGGTAAGCATGACAGGAGCCGGAGTAAGGACTGGCGCAAAAAATATCAGGATAAGTACGGATCGTACTGTGATGATGTCAAGGAGGAGGCAGCTGCACCAGGGGTTTAACCTCTTTATTTACTCTACCTTTGTGGTGTCAATTGGGATTGGAACCTTTTCCGATTCATGACCAAGGAAAAGCTTCCACCCCTCTTCATGCTTTCTGAAACAATAGGTGACAAAATAATCCTCCATAATTATTTCTTCACCTGTTTTCATATACATGCCATTTTTGCCATGCCATGAATAAATAAAGCATGTCGGGTTGACAATCAGATATTTCTCATACTTGGTGTCGAATGTCTGCTTTTCGATAAGTGCTATATATTTTGATGCCGTCTCCACCATTTTGTCATATGTATAAGCATCGCCACCAACAATGAAATTATAGTCTTCACTGTTTTCGAGCATGCCGGTCAGTTTTTCAAGGCTACTGAAGGCCATTGCGTCAAAGAACTCTTTCACAACCGCTGATGCTTCCTCTTTAACTGCGGCTTTCTGCTCTTCAGTCATCGGTCTGTCGGTGGTGCATGCTGCCATCAGCAGCAGGAGAGGAACAAGGAGTTTTGTTTTCATAGTTGTCCTGTTTTAGTTCGCAACTTAAAATTTGCCTGTTAATCAGCAAATTATCAAAGTTATGCCAAGAAATGATGCAAGTCAAATCTTTTTCAGGTATTCATTTCATTCCCTGATTACCGCATTATTATTACTTTAACGTCTTTATTAAAAACCAGCAAACCCTAATTAGATGTTACCTGCCATGGAGGACGGTCGATGGAAGCCAAGCGGATCAGGTAGCATCTTATATCATGTTTTTTTATACTTTTATCGCATTGTATACTGACACAACTGTCATTTCCAAACCAAGATAATCTATATTATGAAAATCAGAAAATCGCTGGCAGTGAGGGGTTTTGTGCTCTTCATTGGTGCCGGATCGGTCTTTTCATTGCCGGCCTCCGGCATTGAGAAGTACAGTGATCCTGCTACGGTCAACAAGAGGATCGAACAGATCAGCCAGGGCTCGGCAGGGCTTGTGAGGGTGCATAAGATGGCCGTCTCGTCAGGCGGCACTGATGTGTTAATGATGGAGATAGGTAAGGCAGGGGCGACGATGCCGGCGGTGCTGGTAGCCGCAAACATGTCGGGCACCGCACCACTCTCGACCGAGGCAGCGCTGTCGCTTGCCTCGCGCCTGGCAGCAGACACGAAACTCTCTACTGCGATAACATGGTACATTATACCTATGGGAAACCCCGATGCGTATGCGCGTTTCTTCATGAAGCCGCTATGGTCAGATCCCGGAAACGCGACGCCCTTCAATGACGATACCGATGATCAGACCGATGAGGACGGGTATAATGACCTTAACAATGACGGTCTCATCACCCAGATAAGGGTGAAGGCCCATGATGGCACCTGGGTTCCGCTTGAGCAGGACAATCGTCTGATGCGCAGGGCTGACGCAGCAAAGGGTGAAAAAGGTATTTACAGGCTCTACAGCGAAGGCATCGATGATGACGGTGACGGGCAGTATAACGAGGATGCCCCCGGTGGAACCAATGTCAATATTAACTTCCCCCACCTCTTCAAAAGCTTCGGTAAGCGCAGCGGGCTCTATCCCGGCTCGGCACCCGAGTCAGAGGCACTGCTTAAGTTCGCATTCGCTCATCCCGAAATAGCCATGGTACTGTCATTCAGTTCTACCAACTTCCTCCTTGCCCCTCCGCAGGGTGGCAGAAAAGGCTCTCTTGATACAGAGAACATAAGGATCCCGAGAGAAATAGGAACAGCAATGGGGATGGATGTCTCACGAACCTATACCATGGCTGAGATCATTGAGATGGTTCAGCCGATGCTGCCGCCCGGCATGACGGCCGATGAGAGCATGATCGCCAGCTTCCTGGGACTGGGTGCCGTGGTCAACCCCATGCAGGAGGACCTGGCATTCTACAATGAGATATCGTCAGGGTACAAGGATTATCTCAAAAAGAGAGGTGTCACAGAGGAGCGCTTTGACCCGGCGCAGCCGGAGGACGGATCGTTCGAGCTGTGGGCTTACTATCATCTCGGGCTTCCCGTCTTCAGCATGGATCTGTGGGCGTTACCCAAACCGAAGGAGGAGAAGAAGGAGGCCAGCGGCCTGACTATCGAGTCGCTCGAGAAGATGTCATCCGATGAGTTTCTGGCCCTCGGAGAGGATAAGATAAATGCATTCCTGAAAGAGCGAGGCGCTCCGGCACAATACAATGCCACAATGGTCATGGGAATGGTCAAGAGCGGACAGGTAAAACCGGCGCAGATGGCGACGATGATGAAGCAGATGCCTGCTCCTG
The DNA here is from genome assembly GCA_022615595.1 of Bacteroidales bacterium. Classification (GTDB taxonomy): domain Bacteria; phylum Bacteroidota; class Bacteroidia; order Bacteroidales; family VadinHA17; genus SR-FBR-E99. Next base: position 5,584 of record JAKEGI010000144.1, read on the forward strand.
CAGCAGATGAGAAGAAGGGTGACCCGAAGGAGATGGCACAGCTGGCCTTCTCTGACAAGTGGCTGGAGGGTAAGGGATTTGTTCCCTGGAAGACATTCAGTCATCCCTCCCTGGGTGAGGCAGAGATAGGAGGATTTGCTCCGTTCTCTGACAACACTCCGCCGGCAGTGATGGTTGACTCACTCCTTGACCTGCATCTGCCATATGTTTTTGAGCTGGTGAAAAAACTTCCCTCCCTGAAGATTGCAGAGGCCAAAGTAACAGGTAAGGGCGGAGGCGTTTACCAGATTGAGGCATGGATCACCAACGAAGGATACCTCCCCTTCCCGACAGCCATGGGTAAGAGGAACAAGGTGCCTGCTCCTGCTATCCTGACGCTCGACGGTGCCGGTATGGAGATTCTGTCAGGCAAGAAGAGAACCCCGGTGAATGACCTGGGCGGGATGAAGTCGGCCAGGTATGTCTGGCTTGTCCGGTCTGCCGGAAAGAGTTCCGTCAGCCTG
>JAKEGI010000145.1 GCA_022615595.1 Bacteroidales bacterium
CAGAGGTACAGCTTACCGAGATGCAGTCACTCTTCTCCAGCGCACTGAGCCAGCCATGGGGACTCATAATATTCGCATTCCTCTTTTATTTTATCACAGGGTATCTGCTGTACGCCTCGCTCTTTGCTGCAATAGGATCGGCAGTTGATAACGAGACCGAGACCCAGCAGTTCATGCTTCCGGTTACGGTGCCTATCATACTGGGACTTATAGTTGCCATGGGTACCATGCAGAATCCGGAGAGTTCAATCTCTTTCTGGTTCTCGATAATACCGCTCACCTCACCCATCGTCATGGTAGCCCGAATACCGTTTGACGTGCCGGCTTGGGAAATTATCCTGTCTATGGCGCTGATGGTGGCTACAATATTCGGATGTGTCTGGATGGCTGCAAAAATCTACCGCACGGGCATACTTATGTACGGCAAGAAAACATCATACAAGGAAATCTGGAAGTGGCTTACCTATAAAGGGTAAGAACAAAAAAACATATCATGCCGCGAATACTGGTTATTGACGACGAAAAATCGATAAGGAACACCCTGAAGGATGTTCTGGAATATGAGAAATATGAAGTAGATATGGCCGAGGATGGCGCCACCGGTATCGATATGTTCTCGCAAGGATCATATCATGCTGTTCTCTGTGACATAAAGATGGCCAAGATGGACGGCATAGAGGTGCTGCAGAAACTGTCCGATATATCATCTGATGTACCTGTAATAATGATTTCAGGCCATGGGAATATCGATACGGCTGTTGATGCAATCAAGAAGGGTGCTTTTGATTTCCTCGAAAAGCCTCTTGACCTTAACCGCCTCCTCATTACAATACGCAATGCTCTTGAGAGGGGTTCACTCATCACCCAGACAAAAGTTCTGAAAAAGCAGGTCAGCAAACGATTCGAAATAATAGGCAATTCGGCATCCATTGTCACGGTAAAGGAGATGATAGACAGGGTGGCACCGACGGAGGCCCGTGTGCTCATAACCGGATCGAACGGTACCGGCAAGGAGCTGGTGGCACATCAGATTCATGAGAAGAGCAACCGCTCAAAGGGGCCATTTGTTGAGGTCAATTGCGCTGCCATTCCGTCGGAGCTGATAGAGAGCGAACTGTTCGGACATGAGAAAGGATCATTTACTTCAGCCATTAAACAGCGTATCGGCAAGTTTGAGCAGGCCAGCGGTGGCACCATCTTCCTCGATGAAGTCGGCGACATGAGCCTCGCAGCACAGGCCAAAGTCCTCAGGGCTCTGCAGGAGAACAAGATAACAAGGGTTGGCTCGGATAAAGATATACATGTTGACGTCAGGGTCATCGCTGCAACAAATAAAAACATCCGGGAAGAGATCGACCGCAACAACTTCAGGGAGGACCTCTACCACAGGCTCAGCGTGATACTCATCCATGTACCGTCATTGAACGAGAGAACTGATGATATCCCCCTTCTTGCAGATCATTTCAACAATCTTATCTGCTCTGAGTATGGCATGGGCAGGAAAAAGATAATGGCTGATGCCATTACTGAGCTTCAGAAAATAAAATGGACAGGAAATATCAGAGAGTTCAGGAATGTACTTGAACGGCTTATAATCCTTTGCCCCGATGAGATAACCGGGAAAGATGTCATTGACTATGCCCATCCGGTTTCAGGATTCAACGCTTAACCATGAAAAACCTCAACCTCAACCTCAACCTCAACCTCAACCTCAACCTGGCCTGCCTGTTCATCCTCGCTCTTCTGGCAGGGTGTGAAGGCAGCCACTCTCCCGGGATACCGGTTTCATTCAATGAAGACTGGATGTTCATCAGGCAGGACTCTGCAAATATTGACAATATCATTCCCGGAAATATCCCGAACCATAAGTGGGAGGATGTTACACTGCCACACACAGCCTATATTGAACCGCTCGTGGTTACAGGGCAGCAATGGACAGGTATCTGCTGGTACAAGAAGATGTACAGGGCTGCCCGAAAGAACCGTACCAAACACACAGGGCTTCTGTTTGACGGTCTAATGCACGATGCAATCATCTACCTGAACGGTGTTGAGATTGCACGTCATACAGGAGGGTACCTCCCCCTGTATGTCGATATTTCTGCAGATCTTAAGTACGGCAAGGAGAATGAGATTCTTGTAAGGCTTGATAACCGTGAGAATCCGGTTATTCCCCCTGGCAAACCCCTCTCTGAACTCGATTTTCTTTATTACAGCGGCATCTACCGAAACGTGAGCCTGTTTGTAAAAGACAGGTTGCATATCACGAATGCCTTCGAAGCTGATACCCTCCTCGGTGGCGGCATACTGACGGGATTCCGTAATGTGAACAGTGACTCGGCAACAATCATTGTGTCATCACTTGTCAGGAACGATGACAGAACGCCAAGGTCGTTTCACCTCAGGAATACCTTGCAGGATGCAGCGGGCAACATTACCTCCTCAGCCGTCACTGACGAGATGGAGATGGAACCCGGTCAGTCAAAGCGGATAATTACTGAGATGAGTGTCATTCAACCGGCGCTGTGGTCACCAGACCAGCCTTTCCTGTATACACTGCGCACGGAGCTTGAGTGGGATGATGAAATCATTGACTGTTCAGAAACACGCACAGGAATCAGATCGGTGAGAATAACCTGGGATAAGGGACTCATTTTAAACGGCAATCGTCTTGATATCATGGGCACAAACCGCCACCAGGAGTACCCATATGTCGGTTATGCGTTGTCAGACAATGCCAGTTACCGCGATGCGTTCAAGATAAGGGAGGCCGGTTTTAATCTCGTAAGGTGTTCACATTACCCCCAGTCACCGGCCTTTCTTGATGCCTGTGACGAGCTGGGCCTGCTGGTCATGGATGCCATTCCGGGCTGGCAGTTCATTGGCGATTCTCTCTTCTGCGAAGCGGCTGTCAGAGACACCAGGATGATGTGCCGGCGTGACCGGAACCATCCTTCTGTAATAATGTGGGAATCATCTCTCAATGAGACAATGATGCCCTACGCATTCCTCCGCCGCCTCCATCTTGCCGTTAAGGAAGAGCTTCCCTACGGGAATAATTACACCTGCAGCTGGATGGATACTGTCTGTGATATTTTTATACCGGCAAGACAACACGCCTCTGCTCCGGATTACTGGAAAACCTATTCAAAGAGGAAGCCCATCTTTATATGTGAATATGGTGACTGGGAATACTATGCAAACAATGCCGGGTTCAACCAGACTGAATTCACTGCCCTGGAACCCTCTGCCCGAAACTCCAGGCAGCTGCGCGGCGCAGGTGAGAGAGGCCTTCTTCAACAGTCATTCAACCACCAGGAATCACATAATGACAATCTTTATGGTCCCTGCTTCGGTGATGCCAACTGGCTGATGTTCGATTACAACCGTGGCTATGCTCCTGATATTGAGTCATCAGGAATCATGGATATTTTCAGGCTGCCTAAGTTTTCATACTGGTTCTACAGGAGCCAGTCTGACGTCGACCCGGTCTGTTTCATTGCGCATTACAATTTGCCAAGGTCAGGCAACAGTGTCAGGGTATACAGCAATGCGGATACCGTGCAGCTGTTTCAGAATGATACTCTTATTGCAACCCGGGGCCCTGACAGAGACCTTAACAGCAACAACCTTAAGCACCCACCCTTTACATTTACCCTTCCGGTTTACAAGCCCGGTATGCTCAAGGCAGTGGGCTACAGGAAGGGAACGGAATATGCATCTCATTCCGTAACCACTCCTGCACAACCGGCTGCTCTGCGACTCACAATTGACATGAGCAACAAGCCTCTTAAGGCAGACGGCGCCGATGCAGTATTTGTCTACGCTGCAGTGGTAGACTCGCTTGGCAATCCTGTTCATCTTGCCGATTCGACAATAGAGTTTTCAATAAGAGGCGATGCAGTCTTAATAGGTGATAACCCCATAAAAGCAGAGGCAGGTGTGGCAACAATCCTGCTCAGGGCAGGCACCAGTCCCGGAAAGATAATGATCAGAGCCGAATCAGGGTCACTTGCTCATGCCGAACTAATGGCAGTTACCAGGAAATAAACAGGCTCCTTTTACTACCCATGAAAAAAAGAGGCAGGGAATCTACACCGCATGTAGGGATTTATGGCAGACGAAATAACGGCAAAAGCAGCCTGATAAACGCACTGGCCGGGCAGGATATTGCCATCGTCTCCGATCACCCCGGGACAACCACAGACCCCGTGAAAAAGTCATTCGAGATTGTCGACTTCGGGCCTGTAATTCTTATTGATACGGCAGGAATAGATGATTCCGGTGACCTCGGAAAGAAGAGGGTTGAGAGAACACTCAAATCGGTTGACCATATTGACATGGCACTCATTGTCATTACCGATAACCAGTGGGGAGAGTGGGAGGATAAACTTACAGAAAGATTCGGAAAAGAGGAATTGCCCTACCTGATCGTACACACAAAATCAGATATCGAGCAGCCTGACGCTGCATTTGCCATGGCATTGAGAGAGAAAACGGGCCACAACCTCATCCCGTTCTCTGCCACCACAAAGGAAAACATTGACCTCCTGATTGATGAGATAAAGAAGGCCATTCCGGAGCGATCAATGGCTTTCCCCTCGCTGTTCGGTGACATTATCAGTCCTGATGATATTGTCCTGTTAATCACCCCTGTCGATTCCGAGGCTCCTGCAGGACGAATGATACTGCCGCAGATGCAGGCTGTTCGTGATGTCCTCGATAACAAGGCTGTAGCAGTTGTGATGACCGAGTTCAGGATAAGAGAGTTTCTTGATAAGACAGGTATCATGCCTGCCCTTGTGGTAACAGATTCACAGGCTTTTGCCAGGGTAAGCGCCCAGATCCCGGAAGATCTTCCGCTGACAGGGTTCTCAGTCGTGCTGGCAAGGCAGAAAGGCGATTTCAGGAATTATCTGAAAGGTACCCCCATGATCAGTGAGCTTAAAGACGGAGACCGGGTGCTTATACTCGAGTCATGCACTCACCAGATAGCATGTGATGATATCGGCAGGGTGAAGATACCCGGCTGGCTTCAGAAGTTCACGGGCCGTAAG
>JAKEGI010000146.1 GCA_022615595.1 Bacteroidales bacterium
AACCTGGTCACATATATATTGCCGTCGTAGTTGTCGTTTTTGTAAAGATAAAGCTCCGTCCCGTCATTGTTGAGTGAAGTTGAATGGCAGTCATTGCCCATTGATGCTTCAGTTGTGATGTCAACCGGTGTACCCCATGATTCACCCTCCCTGTGTGTTACGTATACCACGCTCTCCAGCCCGCGTCGCTCGGTATAGGCCATGGTGCTTCCGTCAAAGCTCATCACCGGACGATCATTAACAGATCCCTGATTAAGATATTCCTTGTATGGCTTGATGGAGACAAGCACCGGGTTCTTCATCTGTTCCGTGGCTATGTTACATGCCTGCAACTGCTGGTCAATGAAATCCTGATTCTCCATTTTACCCGCTTCAGAGACCAGTCTCTGGAACATCCTGTAAGTAAGGGTGGCACTGTCGAGCTTGTTAGCTATCCTGTAGGCATTGCCCAGTGAAAAGTAAGCGTCGAGTGGCGCGTGTGTTTCCCTGAGCTTTTCAGATCTGGAATCGTAGCTGGTGTTCTTTACGGCTTCCTCAAGAAAGGGTATTGCCTTCTGCTTCTCATTGAAGATATTGAGGTAACAGTTGCCTATCTTGTACTTGATATTGGCATTGCCGGGGATTAGCTCATTAAGTATAAGGTAGAGGGGGTTGGCCAGCTCATATTCTCCATAGAGGTAATGAGTCTCAGCCTCAAGCCATATGGCCTTTGGTTCACTCTTCTTCTGTGCTGACAGAGGAACCGCTGTGAGCAGCATCACGAATAATACTAATCCCCTAATTACCATTTTGCTTCAACGTTACAAAATTGTTTCATGTTTTCAAGAGTGAACATTGAGTGTTACCTGAACCTTATAAGATAGATATCCTCCATTCCTGCTCCCAGGCCAGGCCGGGTGAGTGACATATATCCTGCCTTGCCGTTGTCGGTAGGGCAGAAGAAGAGGTTATCATCGGGAGTGTTAACAGGATACCCTATGTTCTGAGGTTTGCTCCACAGGCCGTTGGGCTGCAGGTCGCTCCGGAAAATGTCATATCCGCCCATATTATAGTGTCCCTGCGATGCAAAGAAGATTGTCTTCCCCCCGTTGATCATGAATGGTCTGTCCTCATTGAAAGGAGTATTGATTTCAGGTCCGAGATTAACCGGTATGCCCCATTCGCCATTTGCATCAAGCCTCGAGGCATACAGGTCAAGGCCTCCGAACCCTCCCGGCCTGTCACTTGAGAAGATAAGGGTGGATCCGTCTTCAGTGATATATCCGTGCGCTTCCCAGTATTTTGTGTTTATCTCTTTCTTCATTTTGACTGCTGGCTGCCACCTGGCACCATCGTAGGTAGTGATCCACAGGTCACTGTTCAGATCATCGTCCTTGGAAAGGATCATTTGATCACCCGAGTTCGAGATGTATGATACATAATGTCCTCCGTCAGACTCTATCTCTGGAGTGACATTCACCGGAGGAGTCCAGCGGCCTTTTTCAACCCGTGTGAACATAATGGCGTCATAGAATTTCAGAGCGGTCATATAAACCATCGTCTGGCCGTCAGCCGAGATAACCGGAAAGAAATTATTCTTGATGTCATTAATTCTGCTGTCGATTGATTCGATGGTGAATTTAACCGGCTCAGCCATTATCGCGGGTGCATTGTTGCACGATGCTATCTGTTGATCGATGAAAAGCAGGTTTTCTATATCTGTCGTCAGAAGCGTCTCGCGATACCTGCTGTAGGCAGCTTTGGCCTTTTCAAACATGAAATTGATCCGGTATGCTTCGCCGAGGAAAAACAGAGTCTCGTAGGGTGCCTCAGTCTGTTTTGCAAAACCTTCCCGGTATTTTGCCGTCAGCCGGAGGGAGGCTTTCTCAAGATACTCTATCGCGAGGTTCTTGCTGCCTTCTATTCCCAGGTAGCATATACCAATCCGGAGGGCAATACCTGCACTCTCAGGCATTGCTGCATAAATGCCCAGGTAGTATGGAAGGGCATCGCTATAGTCACCTCTCATGAGAAAGTATTCAGCCTCGTAAAAGGCTTCCTCGAGCCTTATATTATCCTGTGGCGTGACAGTAAAGCCAAGCGAGGCAATAACCAACAGAAGTGCTAATCTCTTAATTTTCATATCGGTACTATACATTATCGTTTTTTTTCTTTTTCCTTGATCTTCTGATCAGATACAGAACTATGGCAGCAAGAAGCAGCAGCAGCCACCAGGGTGAGCAGCAGTGACCATCAGAATCACCGTCGCTTGCAGAATCGTCTGTTGCAGGTGTCTCATCACTGCCGGGCTGTTGCACAGCCACGGGTGTTTCAACCGGCTCCGCAGCCCTGGCTACAGGCGGTTTGCTTTCGGAGATATGATCATTGTATCTTGCAAGTGCAACCTTGGCCATAAGGCCATGATTGCTGACATTCACAGTATCGCTTATCTGATTGCCAAACCTGTCGGTGAGGCTGAAGATGAAAAGACTTTCTCCCCCGGGTGGCACCATTGCAAAAGCAAACGTGGTGTCGCTTATACGGTGTCTTTCAGTATGTCTGAGAGTATCTGAAGAGACAATATCTATCTTAAGAAATGATTTCTCTTCAAGCATAACAGCAAAGGAAAGGGGGTCGGATGCATTTACTCTCGCACTTGTATCGGCATGGACCTCCATGAAGGCTCTGTTGTCTGTCGGAGTGAGAGTAACGGGTTCTATCCATACATTCTCTCCCTTATATGCAAGAGGCATCTCAATGACCTGCGTGACCGGTGTCACATCATCGCTGGTGAAGGTCAGAAGGTATGATCCCTGTGGCAGGCTGAACGAGTAGCTGCCGGTTTCTTTATCAACGTTCAGGGAGACCACTTTTTTATTGTCAGCATTGTTGACGGCAGTGACAGTGACAGGCTGAGGAAACTCCGGAAGGAGGCCGCTTACAAGTGCTGTTCCGGATACGTTGAATCTGCGCGGATTGCGGGCGGAGTAGATCTCATAAAGGAATATATCCATCCTGCCGTATCCGTCAGCGGCAAACTTTGAGTAATATCCCCTGTCACCTTTGCCGGCCGGAACAAAGAAGAGGTCATCATCGGTGGTGTTAACCGGATAACCAAGATTAACCGGAGTACTCCATGAGCCTTTCTCATCAAGGTCTGACCTGAAGATATCATACCCCCCCATATTCTTATGGCCGCGGCTGCTGAAAAAGAGAGTCCGGTCATTGTCAGCGAGAAAAGGAGACTCCTCGTTGTAGATTGTATTTATCTCGGGCCCGAGGTTTACTGCCGGTCCCCAGTTTCCCGAGCTGTCAATTTCAGACACAAAAATATCAAGACCGCCGATGCTCTCTCTCCTGTTACTGGTGAAGTATAGTCTCTTTCCATCATGGGAGAGGGTGGCGTGCGATTCCCAGTATTTTGTGTTTATATTGTCGTTAAGTCTCTCTACCTTGCTCCAACTCCCGCCTTCAAGCCTGCTCAGGTAGATATTGCCGTCATACCTGTCTGTACGGTAAAGCAGCAGTGTCTTGCCATCACCGGAGAGAGAGGAGGAATAATAATCCTGATCAATGCCGAGTTGTGGCGTCAGGTTTACCGGTTCACTCCATTGTCCGTTGTTGTCAGCGGTTGCATAGAATACAGCATCGTAGAACTGCAGCTCACGTGTAAAGAGCAGCATTTTTGCATCATCCGAGACTACAGGATTGAACTCAGTGAAACGGTCATTAACTGTCTGCCCGAGGTTAGTCTCGATGACATAGACAGGGTCACGCATCATTTCACGGGCGGTATGGCAGGTAGCGATCTCAAAACTGATAAGGGCCGTGTCGTACACCTCAGTGTTCACATCCCTGAGAAAAAGAGCATAGGTGTCAAGTGCCTTGTCGAATTGATTATTTATCCGGTAGGCATTGGCAAGGTAATACAGGACATCATAAGGTGCATCCGTCTCACGGAAGCTGCCCGGACGGTACCCGGGATCGATATTCTCTGCCGCGGTCTCAAGAAAGGGGATGGACTTTTCCTTCTCACCCGGGGTGTTGACATAACATTGTCCCACCCTGTAATAGAAGTTGTAGTTTTCAGGGTATATCTGCAGAAGATTCAGATATTTGGGCAACGCTTCGGCATAATCTTCGAATAAAACATCTCCTTCAGCTGAAATAAACATGTCGCGCAATTCGCTTCTGGACTGGCCGGAAAGTGTTATTGCATGCAGCATGAACAGTACATACATAATGTATTTAGCCCTTCTCATTCAGGAGATTATTTGCTTGAAGAGACTAATATAAGCGAAATATTGTGAAATGTTGATATCTGTTATTCTCCTTTTTAACAACAGTGGTCAATTTTTAATTAACCGCCTCGCCCGAAGAGAGGCTCTTGCAGCAAGACCCATCACGGTAACACAGGCTGCAACAGGCAGGTGCCATGAGCGGTTGAGGTGTTTTCTGGCAAATATCGTCATGGCGCTGTAAAAGTATCGAAGTGATCTTTCTTCATCTGAGATGGTGCTTCGTCCCTTGAAGTGGGTTATCCGTACCTCCGGAATGTAATAGTTGGTATATCCGGCTCTGGTGATGCGCCAGCTAAGGTCGATATCCTCACCGTACATGAAGAAGGATGTGTCAAAGAGTCCGGTCTTATCGAGTGCTTCTCTCCTTATCATCATAAAGGCTCCGGTGAGTATGTCTGCCCTGCATGTGACATTTTCAGGCAGATGGCCGAGATAATAAGCATTGAAGAACCCGGATCGCGGGAAGAGCCGGCCCATCCCTGTAAACCTGAAGAATGAGGTAAGGGGTGAAGGGAAGCCACGCTTTGACTCAGGCAGGAAATTCCCGTCGCCGTCAACCATTCTTGCTCCTGCCGCTCCGGCTTCAGGATGGGTGTGCATGAATGCGAGAGCAAGGTTGATGGCATCAGGTTCGACTACCGTATCAGGATTAAGTATGAGGATAAAATCACCTGCCGAGGCGATGATCCCCTTGTTACATGCTGCGGGAAAGCCCTCATTAGTCTCTGAAGTGATCAGTTTCACATGCCGGAATTCATCCGCGACCATCTGCAGGGACCCGTCTGACGAGGCGTTGTCAACCACTATTATTTCATGGCTGACAGAAGCTGTTGCCTTCTGCA
>JAKEGI010000147.1 GCA_022615595.1 Bacteroidales bacterium
ATCTCGTCTGCACCGTTTCTGACAGCTATCTCCGTCTCCAGCATCTTAACCTCAAGAAAGGTCTGGGAGGTTGGAAATGAGGCAGATACAACAGCCAGCCTGACTCCCGATCTGCCAAGGCCCTCAAGAGCCGGAACTACAAAATTGGGAAAGACACACAAAGCGGCTACGTTGCTCATTTCTGTATAAGACTGGTTGAACTTAGCCGTCTTTTCTGCAAAATTCTTAATTTTTCCGTAACTGTCCGTTACATTCAGGCTGGTCAGGTCTATCATGGAAAAAACGGACCGGAGAATAGCCTCTCTCTCTTTGTTCCCCGGGACCCTTTTTGCTTGCTCTATGCCTTTTTTCATCTCTTCCGATGAAAATTCGGGCTTAAGAAGTTTTTGATATAATTTGGTCATGATCAGTGTATTGTATAAACAGATAAGGATTATTGGCCAGTTGGCAAACCGGGGTCAATTTAATGCTTTTTGTGAAACGCAAGAGAAAAGTCAGCCCCCTATTTTCTCAGACTGTTATTGCGTGCAAGGGAGGCGAATATGCCTGCGAAGCACAATACCGAGAAGATCACGAATCCGCTTTTCATTGAGGCAAGCAGCAAGTGATAGTTTGACGGGCTGATCTGTACACGTCCCATGAAAAGGGCAACCAGCATCAGTGCTATTGCCATGCTGAAGGTTTGTCCGACATTCCTCATGGTGCCTATCATGCCTGAGGCGTTGCCCAGCTGTTTTTTTTCAACGGAGCTCATAATGGCATTTGAATTGGGTGACGAGAAGAGCGAAAAACCCACCCCCATGATTATCAATACCATTACAATAAATGAGACAGATGTTTCCATTGAGATAAAGCAGAGCATGATCAGTCCGACAGTGGTTATTGCCATTCCTGTTGAAGCCAGAACACCGGGATTATATTTGTCTGACAGTTTGCCTGCAGCCGGGGAGATGAGGGCCATAGTCACAGGCCATGACATCAGGACGAAGCCGGCGTCGCGAGGCCCCAGCTCCCTGATGTACTGGAGAAAGAGACTCATAAAGAATCCGATGGCACTTGTGGCGGCATAATGTATCAGAGCCGCCAGGCTGGAGAATGCAAATACCCTGTTCCTCGAGATCAGGGTGGTGTCAAAGAGCGGATGCACGGCCCGGTTCTCACGCATGATGAAAAGCGGTACCATAACCAGGCCTGATGCTGTTATTATCCATCCTTCCACTGAAGGGAGCCTCGAGAATCCGTACATCAGCGAAGCCAGTGAGGCTCCGTATATCAGCGCTCCCTGCCAGTCAAAACGCTCACCTTTTGAGTCAGCCCACTCCTCCTTCATGTTCGTCCTGATCAGTATTAAACTGACTATTCCCATAGGCACCAGAAAGGCAAAAATGCTCCTCCATCCAAGGTATCGCGTCAGCATTCCTCCAAGGAATGGCCCTGATGAAAGGCCGACATATACGGCGGTGACGTTTATCCCCATGGCCCTGCCCCTCTCACCCGGAGGGAAAACCGATGTCAGAATGGCCAGGTTTGTGGCAAACATCATGGCGCCACCCAGCCCTTGCAGGATCCTTGTGAGGATCAGCCATTTAATGTTTGGCGTGAAAGAGAGAAGGATCATTGTAAGAGTGAAGATGAATATGCCTGCGGTGAACACCTTTTTCCTGCCGATGATGTCGCCAGCACGTCCTGCCGGAAGGAGAAGGATGGAGGTGGAAAGCATGTAACTGCTGATGATCCAGTTGAGGGTGACGGCGTTGGCACCAAATTCCTCACCTATTGAGGGAAGTGCGAGGTTGACCGCAGAACCCATAAACGGGGTCAGAAAAGAAGCAAACACCGTGATTGTCAGCACTGACCTTTTAAGTTCCCTCTCTGTCATTCCCTGTTCCTGCTGTCAATAATAATTGTTACCGGTCCGTCATTGATCAGATTCACCTCCATCATTGCGCCAAAAACACCCGTACTGACACTCCTTCCCAGCAGCTCCTCCGTCGTGCGGATGAACTTCTCATAAAGGGGAATTGCGCGCCCGGGTCTGGCAGCACGGATATAGGATGGTCTGTTGCCCTTTCTGGTGGAGGCATGAAGCGTAAACTGGCTGATGATCATTATCTCTTTGCCAGTCTCGGCAGCAGACAGATTCATGACGCCGTCACCGTCATCAAAAATCCGCAGGTTAATCAGTTTTGATGAGAGCCATTCAACGTCACTTGCATCATCTGCCTCTTCAATACCAAGAAAGACCAGCAGGCCGGCTCCTATGGCCGAATGCCTATCTCCGTCAATACTCACGGAGGCGGTTTTGACTCTCTGTATAAGGATTCTCATCTGAAAAACAGGATAGTAAAATTAGTAATTATTCAATACTTTTACCCGCCCTGATCTTGGACATGGACCTTATCACGATAACCGGTATCGCTCTCGGCCTTTCGTTTGACACCTTTGCCGTCTCGCTCTCCTGCGGGGTGGCGGAATCGAGAATACGCTTCCGCGAAGCTATACGCGTCGCATTTATCCTTGCTCTTTTTCAGGGCGCTCTGCCGGTATTTGGATATTTCCTGGGTTCAACGGTCAGCCGTCACATAGAGAGGTTTGATCACTGGGTGGCATTTGCCTTGCTTATGTTTCTGGGTATACGGATGATACTTGAGGGACTTAAGAAAAGTGACCGCAAGAACGTGGTAAACTACCGGCGCCTGTCCCTTCTTCTGACAATGGCAATCGGTACCAGCATAGACGCCTTTGCAATCGGAATCAGCTTTGCCTTCCTGAATGTCAGAATCTGGATTGCAGGCCTGGTTATAGGGGCGGTAACGTTCATCGCATCGATGACAGCCATCCGAATCGGCAAGTCAGCCGGCAGCCATCTCGGATCAAGGGTTGAGATACTGGGGGGAATAATCCTTGCGGCAATCGGCATCAAGATCCTTGCCGAACACCTGCTGCAACTGCAATGAATAAAACAGTAGTTCTTATATCCGGTTAAAATGGAATCATGTAACGTTCCCTGTTCTTGAATACTGCCATCTCAGTGTATCCTGCCCTTTTGAGAAGGTCATAGGCTTCATCGAAATGCTGCCCTATACGCTCAGGGAAATGAGCATCTGAGTTGACACACACCGGAACGCCATGCTCTGCAAAGAACCGGATATATTTCATGTCAGGATAAAAGCCTCGCAGTGGCTTGTTTTTACCATTCGTGTTTACTTCAAAGGCAACGTCATGTATCTCGAATGCAGAGGCGAGCATACTGTAAAGATGCGAAATGTCTCCCCCGGGTTGGTAACGATGTATCCGCACAAGATCCGGATGACCGATGATATCATATAAGCCTGTCGAGGCGGCCTCAGTCACCAGGTTGAAATAGTTCTCATAGACAAGGTCTATATCCTTTCCAACATAAAACTCAGGCCCGAGGTCAACAGTCTCATCCCCCATGTAATGAACAGATCCGATTATATAATCAAACGGAAGCGAATTGATAATCTTCTCCGTCTCCGACAGCATGTTCGGAATATAATCGAGCTCAATACCAATTCTTAACTCAATTTCACTGTATAGCTTCCGGAGCTTATGGATGGTTTCGAAATAATCAGGCAGCAGTTCATGATCCATGCACCATTTTTGCCTGCTGTTGGCCGGATTGATGTGATCGGAAAACCCTATCTCCCTGAGTCCCTTTTTCAAGCCTTCGTCAATACATGCCTGCGGACCCTCTTTCCCGTCGCTGTAGATGGTATGGATGTGATAGTCGGTTTTATAGATCATTGCGGTTCTGTGCAGAAGTTGCTGATCGTCAAAAATAAGAAAGGTGAACGAATTAATCAGCTAATTGTTCTAATTTTGCATCATTCATTGACTCAATGACCAGATCGATAAAAAAACCTTGTGATTGTGTCTCCTGTGAATTGCGGGAGCTGATCTTTGCAAGTCTCAGTGATGAGGACGTTGAGCGTATCTGCACGGAAAAGAACGAGGTGCCTTACAGCAAAGGCGAGATCATCAATTTTGAGGGTGAACAGGTGCGTGACTTCAAATACCTGAAAAACGGGCTGGTCAAGCTCTTCAAGCGCTCTTCCAGCGGCGACGAGCAGATCATTACCATAACAAGGCCTTATGAGTTCGTCAGTAACACAAACGTCTTTTCCGGAGACCGGTACAGGTACTCTCTCTCGGCACTTGAGGACTCTGTTGCCTGTTGTATCCCGATCGATCTGATAAGGGAGATGACTGAGAAGAACGGGAAATTCGCCCTGAAACTACTGACGGTACTCTCGAAAACTTCAGAAAACATCATTTCACTGGGACTTG
>JAKEGI010000148.1 GCA_022615595.1 Bacteroidales bacterium
ATTCAGGCAGAAGTACGGTATCTTCTCAGCTAAAATAAAACTTACCGATAAGAATGTCCGGAATACCTTCTGGCTCATAGGCGACCGTATCACCCCTCACATTGATGTATGCAGGTCAGGGAATGGCAAGGTATGGTTTGATCTCTTCACATCTCCCGGCAACCATTATAAGAAGAGCATCGGATCAAAATACCTCTCCGACTTCTTCATCTTCACGCTCGAGTGGAGGCCTGAAAGCCTCATATGGAAGATCAACGGCGTGGAAGTGATGAGGCAGACTACCGGTGTTCCGCAGGAGGAGATGTTCATCAACCTGGCAGGGGGAGTTGACAATCCCATTGGAGGTATTACCTCAATGGAGGTAGACTGGGTAAGGGTATACCAATTTAAATAAAATACTGTATAACAACATATTGTAGAGACGTTGCATGCAACGTCTCTGCATTTTTTGTATTACCTGTAACATTTTCGGGTGATTAGCCGTCTTTATTGTGTCAGTGCATCGACCTAATGACTGTAAAGGAATACAATAGTACAGTAAAGCAGTTTGGTGACCCGGTCTATCGGTTCATATACAGAAGTATTAAGGACCGGGAGAGGGCTGCGGACATCGTGCAGGATACATACGAGAAGCTCTGGAACTGCGTTACCGAGATCGATTTCAATGCTGTAAAGTCATGGCTATTCACATCAGCCTATAACAGGATGATCGATGTAATAAGGAAGGATTCAAGGCTTGTAGCAGTTGAATATTACGATGACGCATCATTGTATGCCGAAGAGAACAACAGCGACCTGAACGAGGTGCTGCATCATGCCCTTGACCGCCTTCCGGCAGTGCAGAGATCGGTAATTCTTCTGCGCGACTATGAGGGATACAGTTATCAGGAGATTGGGGAGATAACCGGGCTCACCGAGGCACAGGTGAAGAGCTATATTTTCAGGGGACGAACGGCACTGAGGGCTTACCTTGTAAAAACATCAGTCTGGCAATGAAAAGCGACAATGAATATCCGCACCTGGTTCCGCCGGATGACACTTTTCCCGGACAGGAGAACATGTTCCGATCGCCGCATGACCTTACTGCAGAGCAGTTCAGCCTGCTGGCTGCTGCATGGGCAGAGGGGGCTCTGTCAGGTGAAAGTCTCAGTGAAATAGAATCAGTAATAGCCGCCGACAGGGAAAAAAGAGTAATAGCAGAGAGCTTCAGGAGGCTGAGGCTTAAACCCGGAACAGAGAGATGGGAGGGACGCAACAGGCTTCTCAGGTCAACACCGGCAGCTAAGAATGTCAGGCGAATTTTCATTTATACCATTGCCACAGCAGCAGCCATTCTTGCCATCATGACCCTCAGGCCCGTGGCTGAGCAGCGGGAGGCAGAGCAGACTCTGGCGGTCCTGCCCGGTGTTACCGTAACAGCTGACATGCCAGGGTCTGTCACCCATGATATACAGATGGATAGTGAGATGCCGCCGGCTGAGAGTCATCAGGTGATGTCAGAACCGGTAATCCTGATTGCCTCAGCAGAAATCGAAGAGATGAAAAGGGACATGCCGTTGGAGATCGGGATTGCCGCTGAGTCTAATGTAATTATTTCTGAAATTAACGCCAAAAATCTTATTGCTCTTCAAATCAGAGCCATCCCACCTCCTTCCGAAGCTGCCGATGAACGCAGCTGGATTGTAAACAGCCTGGCTGCATTATCAAAGTCAGGGACAAATGAGGACAAGCCTGTCAATAGTTACACCATTGCCGGTTCCCTGGTAAAAAGCGTAAATTCCCTCCTCGGGTGGGAGATGGAGCTCGAAAAAGTCACCACCGACGAAGGAGAACCCGTTGCCGTTAATTTCAATTCCGGATTGCTGACCTTCTCGTCGCCTGTGAAAAAAAGTAATCAGTGACTGTAACTTTTTATCGTTGCTGATCGTCCCATAATAGAATCATAAACACATTTTGCCATGAAAAGAATAATCTTAACCCTGATTCTTGCCCTGTCACTGATCCTGCCATCGCAGGCACAGGAGAAGGAGCAGAAAGTAAAGACCCTCGAAGAACTCGAGCAGAAGGCAGGTGAGCCTGCCGTTCCTGATACGCTGCAACTGCCTGAGGAGGAGGCTGCAATTGTTGAAGATGCGGAGGTGCCATCAGAAGAGACATCCACTGTCAGTGTTGGCGACTTCATAACTGTTGAGGAGAAAGGCAATGAGACAATTGTGAGGATAGGCAGGAAAGGTGTCAGAATTATCGAGGATGGCGATGAGACTGAAATACACATCGGTGACTATTACGATGAGTGCCCGCACAAGACCGGAAGGCGCTCCTTCAAAGGCCATCTCGGCGGCGTGGAATTCGCTTTCAACGGATACATGTCAGACTACTGGACCACGTCGCTTGATCCGTCAGAGAGCTATATGAATCTCAACACCGGGAAATCGACCACCTTCAACATTATCTTCCCCAATGTCAGCCTTGCCTTTACTCCTCACTTCGGACTGGTGGCAGCAATAGGGATTAACTGGAGCGATTACCACTTCGACAACAATAACAATATTGATACGGATGACAACGGTTATGTGATCCCCGTCTATCCGCCTGACGGTATCCGGTTCGAAAAGACCAAATTAAACACCACTTATGCTGTGTTGCCAATAATTTTGGAAGGACAGATACCAGTCTCAGGCCGCAGGACAATAAACATCGGCGCCGGATTTATCGGAGCAATAAAGCTCGGCTCAAACACGAAGATGGTTTACTACGAAAATGATAAGAAGAAGTTTAAAAACAAGGATGACTTCAGCTTAAACCTGCTCAGATACGGGGTGACCGCACGTGCCGGATATGAAATGGTCCATGTCTACGGGACAACCTATTTCTCACCGATGTTTGAGAAGGGGCTTGGCCCGGAACTCTATCCCTTTGAAGTTGGCATAGCCCTGACATTCAATAACTGACATAACCGGTTCAACATACTTAAGGCCGCCCCTGACAGGATGCGGCCTCTTTTTTTTCTTTATCTTTACGCGGTGCCGGAATCAGAACCGGCTGAAAGTATTACTATCAAACCACACACAAATGAGACTTCTTCTTATCAGTAATTCTACCAATGCCGGAGAGGCGTATCTTGACTATCCCAAGAACAATATCCGTAACTTTCTGGGTATCAAAAAGACAAAGGCGCTCTTCATCCCATATGCTGCTGTGACCTTTTCGTATGATGATTATGAAAAGAAGGTCAGGGACCGGTTCAGAGAGGTGGGTCATGACGTTGTCTCCATTCACCGGTTTGCTGACCCGGTCAAGGCTGTAATGGAGGCACCGGCCATAGTTGTGGGAGGCGGGAACACATGGATGCTCCTGGACCTTCTGAGAAGGAACGGACTGATTGCTCCGATCAGGAAAAGAGTGCTTGCCGGAACGCCTTACATAGGCTGGAGCGCAGGATCGAATGTGACTTGTCCGACCATCATGACAACCAATGACATGCCTGTGACAGAGCCCTCCTCTTTCCGTGCTTTCAACCTCATTCCCTTTCAGATCAATCCTCATTATCTTGATGCCAATCCGGCCGGTCATGCCGGTGAGACGCGTGAGCAGCGGATCCTCGAGTTCATTGAGGTGAACAGGGAACTTTTTGTTGCGGGACTGCGTGAAGGCACAATGTTTCTTCTGGAAGGCGCAAAGCTGTCGCTCATCGGACCACGTAACGCACGTATTTTCAGGTACGGCCTTGAACCTAAGGAGATCAGACCCGGTGATGACCTGTCGTTCCTGCTGAAGAAAAGGAAATAATAACCGTTTCTGATCACTGGCGGAATGAAACTGCTGAAACAAATAGTGCTTACAGTTGCCGGAGTGTTTTTGATCGGAGTGATCTCCCTGACTCTCTATGCGTGGCTGAGACGTGATCAGCTGGCTTCAGCATTTGTTGGAAAAATCAATGAGACCATCAACACAAAGATATCATACGGCACAATCAGGGTGACAGTCTTTGAATCCTTCCCGGGCATCACCGTCAGGTTCAGTGACCTTCTGGTTGCACCCTCCCCGTACTTTAACAGAACACAATTTGCTGGTGAGGACAATGACACCCTGCTGTTTGCCTCTTCACTGTCACTGACCGCCGGCATACCCTCATTACTCACCGGAACGATATCAATCCGTTCCATTACGGCCAGGGATGGAGAACTGACCCTTCTGAAAGACAAAAGAGGAGACATAAATTATGAAGTCTTTTCCAAAAAATCGGAAGGAGGAAGGAATGTAAAGCTTAAAAGCATAAATATCAAAGATATAGAGACCATCTGGTATGACAGAAGCTCCAGTGTCAGAATTGAGGGCCTTATCAATGAGGCTGCTCTTTCAGGTGAAATTTTCAGTACAGGCATATTTCTGAACAGTACGCTGACCGCCACAGGCACCTCTCTTGACATCTATGGAATGCACTTTGCCGGCATCCCGGCTGCGGCATCGGTCAGACTGCGCAAGACAGGAAACTCGCTTTCAATAGCAAAAGGCTCCCTTGAACTTGCAGGACTGAGCTTCGAGGTCGACGGGATGGTAAATTACTCCAACTCCACTCTTGACCTCTATGTCGAAGGACAAAAGATTGATGTGGCATCACTTGTCAGAGGATTGCCGGACAGATGGAAGTCAGTTACCGGAGGTTTCAGCCCCTCCGGTATTGTTGACATGAGATGTAAGATCACAGGGCCGTACGGTGATGCCGGATCGCCACGTATCGATCTGACTTATAGCCTGTCAGGGGGGCGCGTGAGCCATGCTTCTTCCGGGATAAATGTCAACAACCTCTCCTTCTCCGGTGGACTGACAAACGGCCAGCCTGACAAACCGGAGACCTTTTTACTGTCAATCGATACGCTGTCTGCAACATACGGCTCAGCAAGGCTTGCAGCAAAATTCCGTATGAGCAATCCGGCCAGACCTGATATTTATCTCTCAGTCATCGGTGATATTAACTTTGATGACCTTAGAAAGCTCTTCGGGACAGACTTCATACGCAACCAGACAGGATCAGTCACGGGAAGCATCAGGATGTCAGGTGTTCTGCCTGACAGCCTCAGATATATCGTTGCGTCACTGCCGTCACTTGCCCCTGTGGTTGCTCTCAGATTCAGCGAGTTCGGAGCTGATTTTGCTTCATCAGGACTGGCATTCACGAATGTGTACGGCTCTGTCAATATTAATAATGACCTGACAGCCAGTAACCTC
>JAKEGI010000014.1 GCA_022615595.1 Bacteroidales bacterium
ATATCCACCTGTCGGGGCGACCCGATTGCCTGGTTGATTGCCTCTTTAGTAATTTCATGGAATACAATTCGTCGTGTTGTTTCCGGGTCTAATCCCAGAACTGATATAAGATGCCAGGCAATGGCTTCTCCCTCACGGTCCTCATCGGAAGCAATCCATACTGTTTTGGCCTGCGATGCAAGCTTTTTCAGTTCACTGACCACCTTCTTTTTATCTTCCGGTACTTCATAAACAGGCTTGAAACCTTTATCCACCTCAATCCCCAGCCTATTCTTCGAAAGATCACGTATGTGGCCGAAGCTTGAGGCAACGGTAAATTCCTTACCGAGAAATTTCTCTATCGTTTTGGCCTGGGCGGGAGATTCAACTATTACCAGATTTTCTGTCATTCGAGATTTTTTAAAAACAGGGCAAAGTAAGTGATTATGGGTCCTAACTTCAAAATTATTAAGCAAGATTCTGTATAATTCACTAAATTAGCGCCCATATTATGAGGTTGTCATGAGGGATCAAAAACTCCGCAAGCATATTGTCTGGTTCTGGGTGATTATTTCGCTTCCTGTTGTTTTTCTGGTCACCCTGTTCATTCTCATTTCAGCTCAGAAACTTGGTCCTCTTCCCTCTTTTGAGGAACTTGAAAACCCTGCCAGCAACCTCGCTGCGGAGGTGTATTCGGAAGATAATGTACTTCTGGGGAAGTTTTATATTCAGAATCGTACATGGACAGAATACGAGGATATTTCACCCTATGTCATTGATGCTCTCATAGCGACCGAAGATATAAGGTTCTACAGGCACTCAGGCATAGATGTAAGAGGCCTGGCGAGGGTGCTTGTAAAGACAATCATCCTCGGGCAGAATACTGGTGGTGGCAGTACGATCACCCAGCAGCTGGCAAAAAACCTCTTCCTGCCGCGTGACCTCTCTAATGACCCCGCCATTGTAAGATCGGTGAAGCTGGCTATAGCTAAATTCAAGGAGTGGCAGACGGCCGTAAAGCTCGAGAAGAGCTATACCAAGGAAGAGATTATAACAATGTATCTCAATGTTTTTGATTTTATATACAATGCCGTAGGCATTCACTCAGCAGCACGCATTTATTTCAACACCACCCCTGACTCGCTGAATATAGAGCAGTCAGCATTACTCGTAGGGATGCTGAAGAATTCGGTTGCATATAATCCACTGCGCAACTACGATGCTGCATTTAACAGGCGCAATGTGGTTCTGGGGCAGATGGAGAGGTACGGCTATTTAGAACGTGAGGTGGTTGACTCGGTCAGGAAACTGGACATCGTTCTTGACCTCAGGGAAGACAGCCATAATACCGGATTGGCAACCTACTTCAGGGAGTATATCCGCACAACCATGATCAAATATGAGCCAGAGCGAAACATGTTCTACTCTGATGATCAGTATAATGATGCTGTCTGGCAGTGGCATAATGATCCGCTTTACGGCTGGTGCAGGAAGAATAAGAAACCTGACGGGAATAACTACAATCTTTACCGCGACGGCCTGAGGATATATACTACTATTAACTCCAGGATGCAGAACTATGCAGAGGCGGCCCTTGCCGAGCACCTCTCCGTAAATCTGCAGCCGGTCTTTAACCAGAAAGCAAAGAGCTACCGGAATCCACCCTATTCAAATGATCTTAATACAGCGGAGGTGAAGCAGCTGATCGAGAGATCGGTAAGGCAGAGTGACAGGTACCGCAATATGAAGTCAGCGGGGGTGCCGGAAGACTCTATAACCGTAGCGTTCAACACGCCGATACCCATGAAGCTCTTCTCCTGGAGCGGAGAGCGCGATACGGTGATGACTCCTCTTGATTCGGTAAAGTACTTCAAGTTCTTTGTGCGGTCATCATTTATGGCCATGAACCCGCATACCGGACATGTAAAGGCATATGTCGGCGGACCCGACTTCAGATATTTCAAATATGACGCTGTGACCCAGCAGAAGAAACAGGTAGGGTCAACCATCAAACCATTTCTTTACACACTGGCGATGCAGGATGGATATTCGCCCTGTTTTGAGGTTGAGAATATAGCCCGTTCATTTGACATTCCTGGTGACTCAGTACCATGGATCCCCAGGAGCTCAGGTCCGGAGGAATTTCACGGCAGGCTGGTCACTCTCAAGTGGGGTCTGGCACAGTCAGAGAATTACATCTCTGCCTGGCTGATGAAACAGTTCTCCCCCATGGCAGTGACTGACCTCATGCACAGGATGGGTGTCAGGAGTTACATAGACCCTGTCTTTTCCATTTTTCTGGGTACGTCAGACCTCTCGCTGGAAGAGATGGTGGGCGCATACGGAACTTTTGCCAACAAGGGAGTATATACCCGCCCTCTTTATGTGACACGCATTGAGGACCGCAACGGAAATGTCATCTCAACCTTTTCACCCTATATCGATGAGGTAATCAGTGAAGAAGATGCCTTTCTCATGACAAGCCTTCTGCAGGGTGTCGTTAACGAAGGGACGGGGCTCAGGCTCCGGGGGACTTACAAGCTTAGAAACCAGATGGGAGGCAAGACAGGTACGACACAGAACCATTCCAACGGATGGTATATGGGTGTATTGCCTGATCTTGTTGCCGGTGTATGGACTGGATGGGAGGATCAGGCTATTCATTTCGAGGATCTCTCTCTTGGTCAGGGTTCCAATATGGCATTGCCGGTCTTCGGTATCTTCATGCAGAAGGTTCTTGCCGATCCGGAGTTTGCTCCTTTAGGCGAATCAATCTTCGAAGCTCCGGCAAATTTCAATATTGAACTTGACTGCGACCGCGCAGCAGTAAGAAATCAGAGAAGTCCGTACAGACAGCAATACTACTGATCAGGAGAATAGTAACTTTACAAGACTCTCTATTTTTACTACAGACCTGATATTAAGTCCGTTCTGTTCTTTTATATTACGGTGATAGCCTGAAATTACTATCTGTCCGAATCCCATTCTTGAGGCTTCGAGTATCCGCTGTTCTATTCTGGCAACAGGACGTATCTCACCTGAAAGTCCTACCTCTCCTGCAAAAGCAGTATTATGTCCCACCGGTGAATCAAGGTTCGATGAGAGCACTGAGCTAACGACGGCAAGGTCAATAGCCGGGTCGCTGACCTTTATTCCTCCTGCGATATTCAGGAAGACATCCTTCACAGCCAGCCTGAATCCTGCTCTCTTTTCGAGGACGGCAAGCAGCATATTGAGCCTTCTCGTATCAAAGCCTGTGGAGCTACGCTGTGGAGTACCGTAGACCGCGCTGCTAACAAGTGCCTGCGTTTCGATCATGAATGGCCTGAGGCCGTCGACAGTGGCGGCAATAGATACTCCGCTGGCAGGGTCACGGTCGCGCCTGATGAACAGTTCAGAAGGGTTCGTTACTTCGCGCAGCCCGTTGCCGGCCATCTCGAATATGCCAATTTCAGCTGTTGATCCGAAACGGTTCTTCACCGGCCTGAGGATACGGAACACATAGTTGCCGTCGCCCTCGAACTGTAGAACCACATCAACGATATGTTCAAGTACCTTTGGGCCTGCGAGTGATCCGTCCTTGGTGATATGGCCAATAAGTATCACCGGCACGCCTGTCTCCTTGGCATAACGCAGCATCATGGCAGTGCACTCTCTTACCTGTGACACTGATCCTGCGGAAGACTCGAGCAACGTTGACCTGAGGGTCTGGATGGAATCTATTATCAGCAGGTGCGGATTGATCATCCCCGCCTGGGTAATTACATTCTCCAGCTCGGTCTCGTTGTATATAAAACATTGATCATTCTCTCCGGGGAGCCTTCCTGCTCTCAGCTTAACCTGCCCCTCGCTCTCCTCTCCCGAGACATACAGTACGCGTCTGTCACGGCATGCAAGCGCCAGTTGCAGGGCGAGGGTAGATTTACCAATGCCTGGTTCACCTCCCATCAGTATGAGAGATCCTTTGACCATTCCTCCCCCGAGCAGGCGGTCCATTTCACTTATGCCCGTGGTAATACGGTCACTGTCACTGACCTCGATGCCTGAGAGCAACTCCGGCTTACGCCGCGGTGCATTGGAGGCTGACATGACAGTCGGGGAAGGAGTTATGATCTCCTCACGGTAAGTATTCCATTCCTTGCAGGCGGGACAATGTCCGATCCACTTTGGTGACTCGGCACCACAGTTCTGACATACGTAGACAGTCTTGTTTTTTGCCATCAGGAGAAGGTTGCGTAAGGAACAAATTTAATAAATGTATGTCATCAGATAATCTTATCCGGCATTTGCGGAGTTAAAATACGCCCGCTCTGCTTTCCTAAGAGAATAAAGAGGGATGTCGCCCCCAGGAGTGCAATCAGCAGCAGCTGTGACTCGTGCGAAATTGTGGCATAGGCCAGACCCTCTTCAAGCGGAATACCGTATACCATAAGCAGGCCCCTCGACACTATCCAGTGGAAAGCCCCCATCCCGCTCTGTATCGGCACGGCCATTCCGAAGCTGCCAACAACAAGTATGAACATCGCTCCGCTGAACCCGAGCCCGGAAGTTGATTCGAGACAGAGCAGGGGAAGAAAAGCCATAAGCAGATAGGAAACCCACAGCAGTATGGTAAGCATTATAAATTCCCACTTTTTTTTAAGAGAGGCGATTGATTTAAGCCCCTCGATAATCCCGTCAAAAAATGAATATAACTTCCTGAAAAAAGGTTTGCCTGAGAGTCTTTCCCTGAGAGAAAAGTAGAGGTAAACGCCAATTGCTCCTGAAGCAATTATCACCACATACAGGATGGTGGAAGAGCCAATGAGAAGAGATAATCTCTCGTTTGCCGGGTCAATTACATTCTCGAAAAGAAATCTTCCGGTTGTCTTGCTGCCGGCGATAATTGTCAGACCGAGCAACACGAGGACCGTCAGGACATCGATTGTGCGTTCCACAATGACGGTTCCCACCAGTCTGTCAAAGGGAAGTTTCTCTTTCTTCCCCAGGGCGGCGCATCGTGAAACCTCTCCCAGTCTTGGAAAGACCAGGTTGGCAAAATAGCCTGTCACCAGCGAGTGATAGGTATTCATCAGGGAAGGCTTGTATCCAAGAGGCTCAATCAGAAGCTTCCACCTTTGTGCCCTGATGAAAAGGGCGATTATGGAGACGGCAGATGAGAGCAGCAGCCAGCCGTATTCAGCTTTCCTGAGTGTCTCACCCAGCTTTTCGAGGTCTATGCCTTTGAAGGAGATCCATAACAGGACAATCCCAATAAAAAGGAACAGAATAACCCTTGCGGTATTCTTCAGACCTCTCTTCAATGTCAGATGAGTTTATTTGTAACTGTGTCAGGGATTATTATCCGGGGCTTGAACTTTTTTGCCTCCTCAAAGTCGATCATAGCGTATGACATAATGATAACGACATCACCCACTGAGGTTTTTCGTGCAGCAGGGCCATTCAGACAGATCTCTCCTGAGCCTCTTCTGCCCTTGATCACGTATGTCACCAGTCTGCCGCCGGTTGTTTTATTCAGGACATGGACCTTTTCATTCTCAATGAGATTGGCGGCATCCATGAGATCTTCATCAATCGTCACACTTCCAACATAGTTAAGGTTGGCATCTGTGACGGTGACATTATGAATTTTCGATTTGACTACTTCTATCATCATAACTGTCATGACGGCTCTTAAACAGGACAAAGATAAACAACCTTTTGTTCAACGCAATGAAATCCTGATATTGTCAATCAGTCTTATCTCGCCTGCGAAGAGAGCTATACAGGCATAGTATCTTCTGTTGTCTGCCATCTCACTCTTCATATTCAGGGGAGTGAGGTTTCCCCCATCTGCAACCTCAAAGTATTCAAGCCTGAATCCGGGAATTTTTGATATGCGGTCGCTTACAAAACTCTTCAGCTCATCTATCTCTTTTTCGCGTGCCATTCCTGCAACGCCCTTCAGTGTTTTATATATCTCTCCTGCCCTTTCACGGTGTTCAGGCAGTAATCGTTTGTTCCGGCTGCTCATGGCCAGACCGTCCTTCTCTCTTTTGATAGGGCAGGCAACTATCCTTATCCCGGGATAGCTTCGCCTTGCGAGTTCTTTTATTATTGTCAGCTGCTGGAAATCCTTCTGCCCAAAAAAGGCGGATGAAGGTTTAATGATATCAAAAAGCCTTGAGACAACCTGTGCGACTCCATTGAAATGACCGGGTCTGTGAAGTCCCTCCATCACCTTGTCGAGTGTTCCGAAGTCGAATCTTCTCGTGTCAGGCCCCGGATATATTTCCTCAGGCGAGGGCATGAAGACAAAGTCATCGTTTCGCATGACTCCGGAGAGCATTGAGAGATCTTCTTCAGGTGTACGGGGGTATTTCTTCAGGTCTTCGGGGTCATTGAACTGTGTCGGGTTGACGAAGATACTCACTGCCACCATCTGGCATTTTGTTATTGCTGATCTTACCAGGGAGAGATGTCCCTCATGCAGTGCTCCCATTGTCGGTACGAAACCCGGGGCTTCGCACCTGCATTTCAGATAATGGCCGGCGACCTCTCCGGTGGTGGTGAAGACTTTCATTTTTACTGATACAATTGTCAGGATTTCGGATTTCTTTCAATGAAAATTCATCTGAAACGGTCTTATCAAATACAAATAAACACCATTTTGTCAGTAACATGCTGTCAAAAGGCTTGGAAAATAATTGTATTTTTTTTATTATCTTTGCACTTTGTATAAAAACAGGTACATCGGGAGGTTTTAATGGAAAGCAAGAGGGTATTGTTTGTTTCACAGGAGATCATGCCATATCTCGGTGAGACAAGGCTTTCAAAGATCAGCCGTGATCTGCCGCAAGGCATACAGGAGAGGGGAAAGGAGATCCGCACATTCATGCCCCGTTACGGCTCAATCAACGAGAGACGTAATCAGCTTCATGAGGTCATACGCCTTTCCGGAATGAACCTGATTATTGACGACACTGATCATCCGCTTATCATCAAGGTTGCATCAATACAATCAGCACGCATGCAGGTCTACTTCATTGACAATGACGACTACTTCCAGCGAAAGCACACGGTATCGGACGCTGCAGGCAATGAGTATGAAGACAATGATGAGAGAGCCATGTTCTTTGCCCGGGGTGTGATAGAAACCGTGAGAAAGCTCAGATGGAGCCCTGACATAGTGCATTGTCACGGCTGGATGACGTCACTGGTGCCCCTCTATCTGCGCACCCTTTATTCAGATGATCCGGTTTTCAGTAAGATTAAAACCATATATTCTGTCTACAATAACGGGTTCAAAAAACCGTTAAAATCTTCCTTGCCC
>JAKEGI010000149.1 GCA_022615595.1 Bacteroidales bacterium
CAAGCGCAGGGGTAAGGTGGAAGGTATGGAATCGAAAGCAGGTGCAAGGGTCATCAGGGCAAAAGTACCTCTGGCAGAAAACTTCGGATACGTTACAGTACTTCGGACCCTTACCTCGGGAAGAGCAACATCCACAATGGAGTTCTCACATTTTGAAGAGGTGCCTGCAGAATTATCGAAGAAAATTATTGAAGTAACAACAGGAAAAATTCTTTAAAAAAGATGAGTCAGAAAATCCGCATCAAACTGAAGTCTTACGATCATAACCTGGTCGACAAGTCGGCTGAAAAGATTGTAAAGACAGTCAAATCAACGGGTGCAGTAGTCAGCGGTCCGATACCGCTCCCCACCCACAAGAAGATTTATACGGTGCTTCGTTCACCGTTCGTGAACAAGAAGGCAAGAGAGCAGTTCGAACTGTCATCATACAAGAGGCTGCTTGACATATACAGCTCAACACCCAAAACCATCGACGCTCTGATGAAGCTGGAACTGCCGAGCGGGGTTGAAGTGGAAATAAAAGTGTGAAACCGGTAAAATACTGAATTATGCAGGGATTAATAGGAAAAAAAGTAGGGATGACATCCGTTTTCGATGAGAATGGAAAAAGTATCCCGTGCACGGTACTGGAGGTTGGCCCTTGTGTTGTGACACAGGTCAAGACCGTGGAGAATGACGGATATTCAGCATTGCAGCTTGGTTTTGACGATAAGAAGGAGAAAGCCAGCAACAAGGCTGAGATAGGACATTTCAGGAAGGCCAGCACGGCACCCAAGAGAAAGGTGGCTGAGTTTGTAGGCTTTGAAGATGGAAAATATAAGACAGGTGATGTCATCACCGTTGATCTGTTCAGCGATGATACATTTCTTGATGTAAGAGGATGGACCAAAGGAAAAGGCTTCCAGGGTGTTATCAAGCGTCACGGCTTCGGCGGTGTAGGCGGTACCACTCATGGTCAGCATGACAGGCTGAGAGCTCCCGGTTCAGTAGGTGCTTCGTCATGGCCTTCAAGGGTCATGCCCGGAATGCGCATGGCAGGCCGTACAGGCGGACGCCAGATGGAGACGGAACTGAGGGTGGTCAGGATACTTACTGATTCAAACCTGTTGCTTGTTAAGGGTGCCGTCCCCGGCCCCAAAGGTGGTTACATAATAATTACAAAGTAATGGAAGTAGCAGTATTCAATATAGAAGGTAAAGAGACCGGAAGAAAGGTTAGTCTTAACGAAACCATCTTCGGCATTGAACCGAATGATCACGCCATCTACCTTGATACCAAACAGTATCTTGCCAACCAGAGACAGGGTACTCACAAGGCTAAAGAGCGCGGTGAAATAATGGGCAGTACCCGCAAACTCAAGAAACAGAAAGGCACTGGAACAGCACGTTTCGGCAGCATCAAGAACCCTGAGTTCCGCGGCGGTGGCCGTATCTTCGGCCCCAGACCCAGATTCTACGGGTTCAAGCTCAATAAAAAGGTGAAACAGCTGGCAAGAAAATCAGCCCTTTCATATAAGGCAAAAGAGAACAAAATCATTATTCTCGAGGACTTTTCATTTGAAGCTCCCAGGACCTCAAAAATGGCCGGAATGAGCGCAAACCTCAATATAATGAATAAAAAATCGCTTTTTGTTTTACCGGAACAAAATAATAATATATATTTGTCATCTCGAAATTTACAGGGAGTTGAAGTTGTAACTATCAGTGATTTAAATACTTACAGCATTATGAAGGCCTCAACTCTGGTGATTACAGAGAGTGCAGTTGATGTTTTGCAGTCAACTTTTTAAAACAAGGAAACTGAGATATGGAAATATTAGTAAAACCCATAGTAACCGAGAAAATGACCAGCCAGGGCGAGAAGTTCAACCGGTATGGTTTTCTGGTTTCACGCAAGGCCAACAAGCTGCAGATAAAGAAGGCGGTAGAGGAGCTTTACGGCGTGAATGTTGAATCGGTTAACACCATCAACTACGGCGGTAAGACAAAGACAAGGTATACCAAGTCAGGTATCATGAAGGGTCGTACGCCTGCCACGAAGAAGGCTGTCATCACCCTCGCCAAAGGAGAGACAATAGATTTTTACAGCAACATTTAAAAACAATATGGCAGTCAGAAAGATCAAGCCTGTAACACCAGGTCAGAGACATAAGATCGCAAGCTCCTTCGAGGAGATAACCTGCGATGTGCCGGAGAAATCCTTACTCGCGCCGCTGAAAAAGTCAGGAGGAAGGAACGTTAACGGCAGGCGGACTATGAGGTACATTGGCGGCGGCCACAAGAAGATGTACCGCGTAATCGATTTTCAGCGCAGAAAGGATGATGTATCAGCAACGGTGACATCAGTCGAGTATGATCCGAACCGTTCGGCAAGGATAGCTCTTATAACCTACGCTGACGGTGAGAAGAGTTACATAGTCGCTCCTTCAGGTTTGAAGGTCGGCCAGACAGTGATGTCAGGAAAGAATGCCGCACCTGAGGTGGGCAATACACTGTTCCTTGAGGATATACCTCTCGGAACCATTGTTCACAACATTGAGCTCAAACCCGGCAAGGGTGCTGCTCTTGCCCGCAGTGCCGGGACATATGGACAGCTTGCTGCCCGTGACGGTAAATATGCAATTATCAAGCTTCCTTCGGGTGAGACCAGGATGGTACTTATCACCTGCCGTGCCACGGTAGGTACAGTGTCAAACCCTGACCACAGTCTTGAGAGATCCGGCAAGGCAGGGCGCAAGCGCTGGCTGGGCCGCAGGCCTCGCACCAGGGGTGTTGCCATGAACCCTGTTGACCATCCCATGGGTGGCGGTGAAGGAAGGGCCTCAGGAGGTCATCCCCGTTCACGCAAAGGGATGCCTGCAAAAGGGTTCAAGACAAGGAGCCGTACCAAGTATTCGAACAAGCATATCATTGAAAGAAGGAAAAAATAATTGATACGATGAGCAGATCTATTAAAAAAGGCCCATTCATCGACCTGCACCTGGGCAATAAGGTGGACAAGATGAATGATAGCGGTAAGAAGACGGTGATCAAGACATGGTCAAGAAGATCAGTTATTTCTCCTGACTTTGTTGGTCACACGGTGGCAGTACATAACGGAAACAAGTTTATACCTGTTTACATTACCGAGAATATGGTTGGTCACAAGCTGGGTGAATTTGCCCCTACCCGTACCTTCCGCGGTCATGGTGGAAAACAGAAATAGGGTAATGTATCTTAATAACTGAAAAAGTATCAGAAATGGGTGCAAGAAAAAGAATAAGCGCCGGCATCAGGAAGGAAGCCGCAAAAGAGAGGAGCAGGGCCGTTCTGCGTAACGTCCCCACCTCACCGCGTAAGATGAGATATGTAACTGAGCTGATAAGGGGTCAGGAGGTCAACAAGGCCCTCGATATCCTTAAGTTCAGTACCAAGGAGGCCTCACGCAGGGTTGAGAAGCTCCTTCTTTCAGCCATTGCCAACTGGCAGTCAAAGAACGAAGGCGTACGTCTCGAAGAGAGTGACCTTTATGTCAAGGAGGTGCAGGTCGACGGCGGCCGCATACTGCGCAGGATACAGCCTGCCCCGCAGGGAAGGGCTTACCGTATCCGCAAGAGATCAAACCACATTACCCTTGTTCTGGGAAGCAGAAAACAGGAAGTTGAAAACATTTCAAAGTAAAAGATGGGACAAAAAGTTAATCCGATAGGCAACAGAGTTGGAATCATCAAAGGTTGGGATTCAAACTGGTATGGTGGAAGCGACTTCTCGAGCAAGCTTGTTGAAGATACCAAGATAAGGGAATACCTTAATGCCAGGCTTGCCAAAGCCAGTCTCTCAAAGATTGTCATTGAACGTACCCTCAAGCTCATCACCGTCACCGTCAACACTGCCCGCCCCGGTATTATTATCGGAAAAGGGGGACAGGAAGTTGATAAACTCAAGGAAGAGCTCAAGAAGATCACAAAGAAGGAGGTACAGATCAACATCTTTGAGGTCAAGCGTCCCGAGCTTGATGCAGCTATCGTTGCCGGTAACATTGCTCGCCAGGTTGAAGGCAAGATCTCATACCGCCGCGCTATCAAGATGTCGATTGCCTCTACGATGCGCATGGGTGCCGAAGGGATCAAGGTCGTTATCTCCGGCAGGCTCGGAGGGGCTGAGATGGCTCGCCGCGAAACATACAAGGATGGAAGAATCCCGCTTCATACTTTCCGTGCAGACATAGATTATGCCCTTGGCGAGGCCCTTACCAAGGTAGGGCTCATAGGCATCAAGGTATGGATCTGCAACGGCGAGGTTTATGGCAAGCGTGACCTCAGTCCGAATATCGCCGCAAAAAGTGCCAAGGGTGGCAAGGCTCCCGCCGGCGGCTTCAGGAAGAAGGGTGGAGGAAACAAGAAAGATAACCGAGATAGGTAATAAATATAATAGAATATAGCGATGTTACAACCGAAGAAGACCAAATTCAGGAGGAGCCAGAAGGGCAGGATGAAAGGCAATGCCCAGAGGGGCAACCAGCTGGCATTCGGATCATTTGGCATCAAGGTCCTTGAAGAAGCCTGGATAACAGGTCGCCAGATTGAGGCTGCCAGACAGGCTGTCACCCGTCATATGAAACGTGAAGGACAGCTCTGGATCCGCATCTTCCCTGACAAGCCCATAACAAAGAAGCCTGCTGAGGTGCGTATGGGTAAAGGAAAAGGTGCCCCTGAAGGATTCGTTGTTCCCGTTACACCGGGAAGGATAGTCCTTGAAGCTGAGGGTGTTCCCTTTGATGTGGCCAAGGAGGCACTCCGTCTCGGAGCTCAGAAGCTTCCTGTCCCCACAAAATTCGTGGTGCGCCGTGATTACGTCCAGGAATAAAAAACTACAGTGATGAAGAGTTCAGAGATAAAAGAATTAAGCAACCAGGAGCTTCTCGAGAGAATCGACAACGAGAGGACCAGTCTTGTGCGCATGAAGCTTAACCACGCAATTTCCCCGCTTGAAAATCCGCAGAAGATCAAGGAGAGCAGGAAGACCATTGCGAGGCTTATGACAGAGAAGCGCAAGAGAGAGATGAATGAGAAAACAAAATAGCCGCTATCAGCATGGAAGAAAGGAATCTTAGAAAAGAACGTATAGGTGTCGTCGTCAGCAACAAGATGGACAAGTCTATCGTCGTTGCCATCAAGAGAAAGGTCAAGCACCCCATTTATGGCAAGTTCGTTAACAAGACGAAAAAGCTTATGGCTCACGATGAGGCAAACACCTGCAACATAGGTGATACGGTACGCATAATGGAGACCAGGCCTCTCAGCAAGAACAAAGCCTGGAGATTGGTTGAAGTAATCGAAAGAGCTAAGTAATTATGATACAGCAGGAAAGCAGATTGACTGTTGCCGACAACACAGGTGCCAAAGAGGTTCTTTGCATCAGGGTGCTCGGCGGAAGCAAGAAGAGGTATGCAAGTGTCGGTGACAAAATCGTTGTCTCCGTAAAGAGTGCACTGCCCTCCGGTGAAGCGAAGAAAGGAACAGTGAGTAAGGCGGTCGTGGTAAGAACAAAGAAGGAGATACGCCGTGCTGACGGTTCTTATATCCGCTTTGATGACAATGCCGTGGTACTCCTCAACAACCAGGATGAGGTGCGCGGCACGCGTATCTTCGGACCTGTCGCCAGGGAACTGCGTGACAAGTACATGAAGATCGTCTCTCTTGCACCTGAAGTGTTATAATTTTTAAACTGACACCCGATGCAGAAAAAAATACATATCAAAAAAGGAGACACAGTGGCAGTCATTGCCGGTGAGTCGAAAGGACAGAAGGGTCGTGTCCTCGAGGTTGACAGGGACAAGAACAAAGCCCTGGTGGAAGGAGTGAACATGGTATCAAAACATACCAAACCGAATGCCAAGGCGCCCCAGGGAGGCATTCTCAAGAAAGAGGCTCCCATCCATATCTCGAACCTCATGGTGGTTGACCCCACAGGCGGCAAGCCGACGCGCATTGGCCGCAGACTGAACGATAAAAATAAATTAGTGCGTTATTCCAAAAAATCAGGAGAGGAGATCAAGTAATGTACACGCCTGCATTAAAGAATAAATACAAG
>JAKEGI010000150.1 GCA_022615595.1 Bacteroidales bacterium
CCGAGTACTGATTACCGGATACCGAATACCATCTTCTTCATTACAGAATTCGGACTATAACAAGTATGGTTGAGAAGAAAAAGATACTGGCTGTAGACGATGAGGAAGATATCCTCGAGATACTCTCTTTCAACCTCGCAGGTGAAGGATATGAGGTTGAGACATGCACCTCGGCAGAGGAGGCCGTACGAAAAAACCTTCCCTCCTATGATCTCTTTATCCTTGACGTGATGATGGGGGCCATGTCTGGCTTCCGCCTGGCAGAAAAGATCCGGAAGGAGCTTAAGCTGACAACCCCGGTGATTTTTCTCACTGCACGCGACACTGAGAATGACAAGATCACAGGATTCAGCCTGGGAGCCGACGACTACCTTGCCAAACCTTTTTCTGTCAGGGAACTGACAGCCAGGGTCAAGGCCATCCTCCGGAGATCATCACCAAAGGAGATGAGAACCGAAATGCCCTCGGGAGACTTCCGGATCGACTTCGGGAACAAGCTCATATACTCAAAAGAGGAGACTCTTGAGCTGACAAGGAAAGAGTATGAGATACTTGCTCTCTTCCTGCAAAATCCGGGAAGGATAATACCCAGATCGGCAATTCTTGACCGAGTATGGGGAAGCGATGTTATCGTTACCGAACGCACAGTCGACGTGACAATTGCCAGGATAAGAAGGAAGCTGGGAGACAAGGGCAGTATGATAAAAAACAAGTCAGGTTACGGTTACTATTTCGGTGATTGAAAAAGAGAGACAGATGACAGGAAAAGAGAGTTTCAGGCGCAGATTGTTCATTTACTACTTCAGTATCTTCATCCTCTTTACCGTGGTAATAATGGCCTTCCAGTATAACCGCGAGGAGAAGATAAGGATCGATGCACTAAATACGAGAATGAATGACATGGCAGGTCTGGTCAACAACTATATCAGTGTTAACTCCCTTGCCGAAACCGGAAATTACATCCTTATTGACTCTTTATTCAACCTGATCCCCGTTCCTGACCTTAGGATCACCATTATAGCCATTGACGGCAGCGTGATGTATGACAGCTCAGTAGAGGGATGGGATAAGATGGAGAACCATCTGCAGAGGCCTGAGGTGGGGAAATCTCTTTTCTCTCCTTTCGGAACGGCAGTGCGCAGATCCGCTTCGACAGGAAAAGATAATTACTATTTCTCGAGATACTTCAACACTTACTATGTCAGACTGGCCGAGGAGTATAATATCAATATAGAAGGAGTCCTCAGGCGTGAAAAGATCTTCCTGGTCTTCATCGCGGTGGTATTCGTCGCTATCTGGGCTCTTCTGGTCCTCGTGACAAGGAGGATGGGAGAGAGCATTACGATGCTTCGTGACTTCGCTGCCAGGGTAAGACGCGGTGAAGGCAATGACCCCGCGATAATCTTCCCCAGGAATGAGATCGGCGAAACAGGTAAGGAGATTGTCAGGATATATGGCAACCTTGTCAAAAACACCGCTGAGCTTACCCTGCAGAAGGAGAAGCTCTTCAGGCACCTGCACGTCCTGAACGAAGGTGTCGCGTTCTTCTCCCCGGAACGGAAGGTGACACTCTCAAACAACCATTTCCTGGTCTTCCTTAACGCCATTACCGGCGAACACACAATTGAGGCTGAGGGATTCATTGACCATCCTCTCTTTGCCGGCGTAAGGACGTTCCTTGACAGGCATCAGGGCCCTTCAACCAGGCAGGGAGAAATTCCCTCAACAGAATTCCAGATCGAAAAGTCTGGAAAATTCTTTGGCGTAAAATGCATCCTCTTCAATGACGGCAGCTTTGAAATAGTGCTGACCGACATCACACGCACCGAGCAGACAAAGGCAATGAGGCAGCAGATGACATCCAACATAGCCCATGAACTGAAGACACCCATTGCGTCAGTGAGAGGTTATCTCGAGACCCTGATGGTAAACAGAGAGCTCGATGACGAGAAGAAGCATTACTTCCTTGAAAAGGCACTTGCCCAGTCGATACGGCTCACCGAACTGATAAATGATATCGTTACTCTCAATAAGCTCGATGAAACAGGCAGCAGCTTCCCGTTTGAAGCGGTTGATGTTGTGTCTGTCATCAGAGAGGTGCGTGATAACCTCATTACCGCAATAAATAAGAAGGGTATCAGCATTGATATTGCCATTGAGGCAGGACTTACCGTCACTGCAAACAGGTCACTCGTTGTATCCGTATTCCAGAATCTGATTGAAAATGCCGTGACTTATGCCGGTGACAATGTTACCGTTACGATACACAACCTCCCGGGTGAGACCGGCTTTCATCTCTTTTCATTTGCCGATAACGGTGTTGGCATACCCGAGGAACACCAGCCGCGCATCTTCGAGAGGTTTTACAGGGTTGATGACGGCCGCTCGCGCAAGAGCGGGGGAACGGGGTTGGGTCTCGCCATTATCAAGAATGCAATTCTGTTACATAAGGGTGAAATCTCGGTACGCACGAGGACAGGTGGCGGCACGGAGTTTATATTCTCCCTTCCGGCATAAATCATATTTGAATACGGTAGAGACAGGTCTCAGACCTGTCTCTACATACCGATGATCAACGGATTGTCATTTTTTGTAAGCACCCTGCCTATGACAGCTGCCTCATGATGACCGGCGGCATGCAGGTCATCCAGCACAGCAGCAGCCTTCTCTTCAGAGACCGACATCAGCAGTCCGCCGGAGGTCTGGGCATCAAGAGAGATCATCCTGAGGTTATAATCAAGCCCCTCTTCAAAAAGTGTATCCCTCTCTGCATAATCAAGGTTACGGAAGGCAGCGCCGGGGATACATCCCTGACTGACAAGGTCATACACACCTGACATCAGTGGCACGCTTCCCATATTAATTCTTATTGTCACGCCTGATCCCCGTGCCATTTTGAGAGCATGCCCTGTCAGCCCGAAGCCCGTTATGTCAGTGGCCCCCCTGATACCGTATCTCTGCATTACGGCTGCTCCGTCATTGTTGAGCCTCATCATGTGACACCTGGCCCCGGCAACCTGTTCATCAGTCGTCATCTTCATCCTCTGTCCCGCAAGGATGATGCCTGTACCGACAGGCTTTGTAAGTATGAGAAGGTCTCCCTCCCTTACCCCGGTGTTGGTGATAATCCTGTCGGGGTGTACTGTCCCTATGACTGCAAGCCCATACTTTGGAGGATAATCGTCTATGCTGTGTCCTCCTATGATGCTCACCCCGGCCTCCCTTGCCTTGTCATACCCGCCTTGCAGAATCTCAGAGTATACCTCAAGAGGTATGTCAGCCGACGGGAACATCATTATGTTAAGCGCAAGAAGAGGCTTACCTCCCATTGCATAAACATCACTTATTGAGTTTGTCGCAGCTATCAGCCCAAACCCGTATGCATCACTCACCAGCGGAGGGAAGAAATCCGTCGTAAACACCAACGCCAGATCATCACTTATTTTATATACACCTGCATCATCATGTGTTGATATGTCAACAAGGATATTCGGGTCAGCCGACAGCGGCAGCCCCCTGAGAAGCTCCTCAAGCAGCCGCGGAGGGATCTTTGATGAACACCCTCCCGTCTCTACCGTCGTCAGAAGATCGAATGCCATAACTCAGGATCAGGGTCTTATAATGTGATCTGCATCCTTAAGAATATTTAGTATCTGGTACATATCGCTGAAGCTGCCCAACGGCAGTTTGTCCTTTATCCCGAAGTGGTTGATGCAGGTCGTGCAAAGATAGATGCCCGTGCCCTTATCAATAAGCTCCTTAATATGTTCATGCACCGGTGAGCCTTCCATCGCAAGCTTCACACCCGCATTATAGAACACCACCGAGACAGGGGCCGGCTCCACCAGCACCAGTGTCCGGAAGAAGGATATCATCAGCCTGGTGCCCAGCTCATCATCACCGGTACCCATTCTCTCCGATGTCAGGGCTACCACGGTATTACGCTTACCGGAAGATGCCGCAACCTCTGTGGTACAGTATTCAGTCTCGTCTGAGCTGAGATCGACCTTGTTACCGCGCGTAACAGTCACTGTTGCCAGATTACCATCCTCCTTAACCGTGAAGATGAGCTTATTGTCTGTCAGATATCGCTTTACGTTACTCAGTGATGTCTTATTGTCAATGATGACCTGTAC
>JAKEGI010000015.1 GCA_022615595.1 Bacteroidales bacterium
AACGCCTGGAAAGGATTCGTCTCCTTCGACTACCTGAGGAAAATATACAGGGAGACAAGGCCTTATGAACTTTACAAGGGTGAATCTGATCTGCTCTACGAAGCTTCACTCAGAAAGCTGGAACGCTGTATCGAGTCAGGGTCAAAGGGTCTGAGAAAGATACTTGCAGCCATCGCGTCAGACTTCATGGCTATACCTGTAGATAAGAGCCGGAGGAAGCCTGTTGTTGCAATCCTTGGAGAGATATTCATGCGTGACAATGCAGGCTGTAACGGAAACATCGCCAACAGGCTCGAGGATCTGGGAGTGGAGGTACTGATAGGCCCGTTCTCGGAATGGATTTCATATTCCACCCACCGTTTCACCCGTGACAGCAGGTGGAGAAACGACATGAAGGGCGTTTTGAAATCGAAGATACAGGGTGTGGGCCAGGAGGTTATCGTCAACTACCTGATCGGCGGCATTAAAAAATTCGTCGATCATGAGAAGGATATCTCGCTTCATGATATGCTAAGGCTGAGCAACAAATATGTGAACGAGTTCTATGACGGTGACCCTCCTATCGCTATCGGATCATCAGTTGCCCTGGCCAGCAGGGGCGTCTCAGGCATGGCAGCCATACTACCCTTCACATGCATGCCTGGAACACTTGTGGCCTCTGTGAGCGACTCGTTCAGAAAAGACCATAACAATATCCCGTTCCTTAATATACCGTATGACGGTCAGGATACTGTATCACTTGACACAAGGCTTCAGGCATTTGTATTCCAGGTGAAGGAATACGCTGCCGCAACAGCCTCTACTCAATCAGTGTCATCTCATCAATGAGGTAACCGGCACCGGCGAACCTGTCAATAATAAAGAGTGCATACCTTATGTCAAGGCTTATGTTACGGCTTTGCCTGGGATTATACATTATGTCTGATGCAACTCCCTCCCACGCACGGTCAAAATTGATACCTATAAGGTGACCGTCAGCATTTAGCACAGGACTGCCCGAATTGCCTCCAGTGGTATGATTGTTGGCTATGAAACAAACCGGGACATCACCGTCGACAGCATACCGGCCAAAATCCTTATTCCGGTAAAGTTCCTTCAGCCTTGCAGGCACATCATAGTCGTATATCTGAGGATTATCTTTTTCCATGACACCTGAAAGGGTGGTTAAGTGCTTGTGATAGACAGCGTCCCTTGAGTCGTATCCCATCACCTTACCATAAGAGAGCCTCAGAGCAGAGTTCGCATCGGGATAGAAGGTTTTATCCTTGCCATACTCCATCTGTGCCGCCATGTAAAGCCTGTTAAGAGCCGTCAGACGGGCATCAAGTGCCGATAACCCAGGCCTCACCCTGCTGTCTAACAGAGCGGAAGCTGAAGAAGCCAGGATATAGAACGGATCCTTCCTTACCTTTTTGGGATCAAAATTGCTGATAAGGGCTTCCACCTTCTTCTCATCGCAGAAGAGCGACCTGGGAAAGAGCCTGGCAGCAGCCTCATCAAAATTACCCTTACACGAGGCATAAAGATCCTTATAAGCCTGTGACTGCCATTCAGGGTCTATGTTCCTGCCGTACAACTCCATGACAGCTACAAAAAGTCTTTTGTCAACATTGACGTCGTAGTTCCTGAAGAAGCCGGCGGCAACATTTTTCAGCCTGGTGAGTTCCTGCTGGAGCTCGCTGCTGTTCTTTTCCGCCATCTCAACTGCCCTTCTGAAATTGTTTGCAAGTCCCACAGCCTCGGCACCATTGCTGAAGAAGACCTCTGATGTATAGCTGTTGACCAGGTACAAGGTCTCATACGTCTCATAGATCTCGGCATACTGTTCAAAAATCTTTCCGTATTTCGCGGTGCGGGGCGGATCAAAGGAGACCCATCTCGAGAACTCGTTCTCAAACGCCTCCTTGCGTGCCACGCCGTTCATATTATCAAGGCTCTGTATCTCCCCTATCCACTTCTTCCATCCATTGGCCATGCCAAATGACTTGCCGGAGTATTTGATGCGAACCAGCTGATCTTTAGCCATCTCCTGCTCCATTATTGATATTTTGGTGCCCCGTATCTCTACCTGCTTCGGATAAATGACATCCTTCAACATCCTGATATGATGTGACGGCGCATATTGCTGTGTTCTCCCCGGGTAACCGAATACCATCGTAAAGTCTCCCTCTTTCACCCCCTTAAGCGAAACAGGAAAGTGGTATGCAGGCTTATAAGGGACATTATCAGCAGCGTAGGCAGCAGGGTTGTTTTCCTTATCAGCATATACCCTGAAGAGTGAGAAGTCTCCGGTATGACGCGGCCACACCCAGTTGTCAGTGTCACCCCCGAATTTGCCTATTGCCGAAGGAGGCGCTCCAACAAGTCTTACGTCCCTGAACACCTCATTGACAAGCAGAAAATACTGGTTGCCAAGGAAGAACGGACGTACCATGGAATTATAATGTGTTCCTTTCACAGCCCCGGCATTGATTGAACTTATGTTGGCATTAATGACAGCCTCGCGTTCTTCAGTACCCATGGTCTCTGTCACTCCTTCAAGCACCTGGTCAGTGACATCCTCCATGTACTTCAGTATGGTCACCGTCAGCCCGGGGTTCTGCAGTTCTTTTTCAGGCGATGAAGCCCAGAATCCGTCTTTAAGATAATCGTGCTCAAGTGTCGAGTGGTTTTGTATCATTCCGTATCCGCAGTGATGGTTGGTGATTATTAGCCCTCTGTCTGAGATAAACTCACCTGTGCATCCTCCGCCGAATATCACAACGGCATCCTTCATCGATGCCCTGTTGACACTGTAAATGTCTTCTGCAGTAAGCCGGAAACCGTTTTCCTGCATTATTTTTATGTTGTACTTTTCAATTAGTAGAGGGATCCACATGCCCTCGTCAGCCCTCGAGGGTGCAGAGACGAGGAACATAATGACGGTCAGCAGAATCGAGATCTTTTTCATATTCATGGTCTTTTGGCTATTGTCTTATGAAATTAAGCAGTTCCGTATAAAGTTCACTGACAGGCATACCCACAACGTTGTAATATGAACCCTCAATGCGTGTTATTCCTCTCAGTCCTATCCACTCCTGTATGCCGTATGCCCCGGCCTTGTCAAACGGATGGTAGTTTTCAACATAATAGCTGATCTCCTCACCTGTTAGTTCTTTAAATGTAACCCTTGTGGAGACCGAGAAAGTATGTTTCCTGTCATGGTTTCTCAGGCAGAGGGCTGTGATGACATCATGATCACACCCTGACAGAAGCTGCAGGA
>JAKEGI010000151.1 GCA_022615595.1 Bacteroidales bacterium
ATAAAGTCTGCATAACAGCTTCACAAGGGTAGTCTTGCCTGATCCGTTGGGGCCAACAATTGCAACCCGTTCACCTTTCCTTATGCGCAGGCTCACATCCCTGATTGCCGCATGCCGGGCACCGGGATAAGTGAAGGTCAGGTGTGCCGTTTCAAGCTCACTGAAAGAGCGTATGACTGAGCCATTTCGATTGACGGGCATATCGCTCTCCATGTCAAGGAAAAGAAAGAGGTCTTTGAGAAAAAGCCTGTTTTCAGCCACGCCCGAGAGGCCTGAGACAGCATCGCGCAGATAAACTATCGCCTGCCTGAAGGCTATCAGGTACATTGCCATCTCACCTGCCGATATCCCCGAATCGAAATACCTGATGGTAGCATATATGAGGAAACCGGCAAATGCCAGTATTTTGATAAAAGAGGCTAACCCTTCATAAATGGTGTTTGTTCTAACAACCTTCAGCTCCGGCTCTTTGGATGCAGCAAATGAATTGCCAAAATTCTTTTCAAAGAACTTCCCCAGACTGAAGAGCCTGACTTCCCGGGCAGGCTTCTCGCCTGTGAGCAGCCAGCTGAAATAGGCCGCCTGCCGTGAGTGACCTGTAACCGATTTCTTTACCTCATAGAGCCTTTCCGAATTGCGAAGCCTGATTAACAGGACCGGCAGAGATATCACCACCAGTCCGGCCAGTGCAGTGATACCGAAACTTCTCAGGATGAAACACATGGCAGCAAATGAAAGAATTCCGCGGACTGACAGAATCAGATCAGACAAGATTGCTGCAGGCCTCCATGAAACATCTCTCGCAGCTCTTGAAAGCCTGTCGTGAAATACCGGATCTTCAAAGAACCTCAACCCCATCCTCACAGCATGCGCATGTATCAATGCAGCAATGTGTTTTTCAATGAGATACCCCTGCCTTTTTGAAATATAATGACCTGATATCTGAAGCAGATCATCCGCCAGAAATGTCAGGGCAAGCGCTGCAATCAGCCCTGTAACCGGCTGCAGATTTGATGACAGACCCTCACCACCAGCACCTACAATACTGTCAACATAGTGCCTGATAAGAAGAATCGCAGCCAGCGGAATGACTGACCGGGCCACAAGAATGAGAGCGCTGTTAACAGTCTGGCTTCCTGAGCTGTTGAAAAGTATTTTCAGGGCTCTTGATAAAATCTTCCCCCTATGTGGCATATAAATTGCGATATTTACAAATATAGCAAGAAGAGAGGTTCGGCATCAACCAACTGTAATTCTTATATATGCAATATACTATTTGAGAGTAAACAGAGAATTAGTACTTTTGTGCCATAAATAGCTTTTAGCGGCTGAAATACGGCAATGAGCCCGCAACCTTTCAGCAGTTGAGGTTGTCATAATATGAAAGGTCAAGCATGAAGAAGATTCTGCTTTTATTTGTAATTACCATCCTGTCACTATTGTCGGCAACCGCGCAGCTGCAGGGTGACGGCAGCCTGGCAAACCCATACAGCGGCTTCTTGGCGGGTGATTTTACAATATCAGGTACAAAATATTTCAATGGAAATATTTATGTAGATAATGAAACCCTCACCGTCGCCCCGGGGACTAAACTGATAGCCCTACAGTACAGAGCTGCAATATTCGTATCCGGTACCGGACGGATAAATGCTGTTGGAACCATATTAAGCCCCATTCTTTTTACTGCCGATACTGACCTGGACGGAATAACCGGAGAGCCTGCAGATTCATGGGGGAATATAACAATAACATCATCCGGCACAAGCCAGATCAGTTATTGTACTTTTGAAAGAGGAAGAAGAGACCATGTCAAGTTCGGGCTCCTTGGAGGAGGTCTCCGCCTGGCATCGTCAGGAGTGACAGTATCCAATACGACTTTTCTGAACTGCCTTGCATCAAAGGGAGGCGCTATTGCAGTGCTGAGCGGAGCGACACCTTCCATTACAGGCTGCACCTTTCTTAACAATAACGCCATTGAACAGGGAGGAGCTGTCTATATCGAGGCAGGGTCAGCCCCGGTCATCACCAATTGCCTCTTCAATGGCAACAGTTCTTCATCCGCAACACTCAGGGGAGGAACGGTGGCATCACTTTCAAGCTCGCCGAAAATTGTCAACTCAACCATCGTAAACAGCTCCTCACCCGTCAGTGACGGGACATCTTTATACCTCGAGAATTCAACAGGTACCATTATCGTTAACACAGTTGTCTGGGGCGGGTCAAACCATATCGGGCTGAACGGCACACCCGCCTCTGTCATGGCATTTAACGCAATCGAAGGCGCCTCCTTCAGCGGCAACATTACCCTCAACAGTTCGAACACCGCCGTGGACGGACCTAATTTCGTTAACCCTTCATCCGGCAATTTCAGGATTACCTTCGTCTCTCCTTTAAGGGACAGCGGTACTGACAGTTTTACGGGAGTTACAATCCCCTCAACAGATATCACGGAGGCAGCAAGAGTGCATATCACAGATATTGGTGCATATGAGATGCTATACAGCATCTGGACCGGCACCAGCAGCACATCATGGAATAACCCCAGCAACTGGGAAGGAAAACACGTTCCCGGCTCCACAAATATTCTTATCCCTGGTGGACTTGCAAACTATCCTACTTCATCACCAGGGCCCTCCTTTACACTTAATTCAGGTCTCGAGATGATAATGGAGCCAGGATCCAGGGCTACATTTACCTCCCTGACAAACAACGGGAATATCGAAATACAATCAGATGCATC
This sequence comes from Bacteroidales bacterium, assembly GCA_022615595.1. Lineage (GTDB taxonomy): Bacteria > Bacteroidota > Bacteroidia > Bacteroidales > VadinHA17 > SR-FBR-E99. The sequence continues at coordinate 2,741 of JAKEGI010000151.1, forward strand.
AGGCATCGCCTCGTTGCTGACAAACAGTTTCAGTGGAGGTTCGGGCTCTGTTAAAGTGAACATGCATCTGACAGGCGGCGATATTATCCCTGAGGAAGTAGGCCGCTGGCATTATATCGCCTCACCGGTAACGGTGTCAACATCAGTTATTACTGATATTGAACCTTACAACCTTATGAATTATGATGAGAGTAAGGTGACTTCAGATATTATCCAGGGATGGCAGTGGCACGACGGCTATGACGGAACAACCGGATTCTCTACACTTAATGCCATAAGAGGCTATAATGTTGCATTGGCAATGGATACGACAATTGTATTCGACGGCCTGACCTCACTAACCACCAGCATGGGTCAGATAAACCTGCCCTTCAGCGGATCAGGAGGCGATACATCACTGTACGGATATTATCTTGTCGGAAACTCCCTTACATGCGGAATAAACTGGGATCTGGTAACAAGATCCAGCACAACTCATGTAAGAAATGCAATTTACTTTACCAAAGATGACGGTGTGGCATCATATGTTAACGGGGTCGGCACTAACGGAGGTACCGCTCACATACCTCCATTACACGGATTCATTGTGAAAACCCGCGCCACCGGAACATATATAACCATTCCTGACAACGCAAGGGAACATAATGCCCAGCCAAGATATAAATCTGCTCAGATTATACCACTTGTCCGTCTAGTCCTTGAGGATCAGGTATCGGCAGATGAGATGGTAATAAGGCTTGAGCCCTTAGCAACAATGAGCTTCGACAGTGAGTTTGACGCAGGAAAGATCTTCAGCCCCGTTGATAAGATGGCACAAATCTACTCCCTGATGAAAGGTGAGTATTATTCCATAAACTCGATCCCCTGGCCAAAGAAACAGACAACGATACCCATTGCAGTCAGGCTTCCTGACGCAGGGACCTTTAAAATAAGACGGAGCCAGCTGCAGGCATTGGGTGCTTCCAAAGTAATGTTGAAGGACAATCTTACGGGAAAAACAATTGACCTGCTTAGCATTTCAGAGTATTCCTTCTCTTCTCAGGCCGGAACCATAACAGACAGATTCTCTCTTGTAATATCTTCCGGAACCCTGGTTACTCCAGAAAAGACAACTGAAGCCAGTTCCCTCAAAGTCTATTCCTCTTCAGGAAATATATGCATTCTTCCACAGGGCGCTGAATGGGAAGCCGTAAAAGGAAAAGTAAGGATATTTGATGTCACCGGAAGGATGCTGCTGGCTATTAATGAGGAGTGGTTTAACTCCGGAGAACTTAAGCAATATACTCTGACCGGAACAGGAGGTTTGATAATAGTTGAGGTTACATCCGCCGGAAAAAGATATCTTGAAAAGGTAATTGTTACAGGGCATTAATTTAATGAAGGTTACGAACATTACCGGTTGAAAAGTGTTTTTAGGGGTATGGAGCAAATATCCTATATTTGAGGCAGTTTAGAGAGTATTAATTGATGAACAGGGAGAAAAGAAAATATGTCAGGCCGGTGATAATACGGATCGAGCTCGACTATTCCATCTCTCTTGTGATGATGACAACAGCTCCTCCTAACCCACCTCCGCGCAGAAGAATCGGGGACTCAAATCCTGACAGTCCCTTTGCATCACCCTTCTCTGACAAACCCTTCAACTAACCGCATATATAAAAAAAGAGACGCCCGATCCGGGCGTCTCTTTTTCATGTTAATGCCTGTTAATGGAGCAGGGTTATGTCACCTGCCTTCTTGAATGGCCTGCCGTTGGCATACTTGCCCTCCACAAGCCATACGTATACTCCCTGCTGACATAGGCTGCCCTTGTAATAACCGTTCCAGGGCTTGTTGATGTCATAGGTCTCGAAGATAAGCGTTCCCCACCTGTTGAATATCTGCAGATGGTAGTTGAGCACTGTCTCTCGTATCGGAGGATAGAAGAACATGTCAACCTCATCACCGCTGGTCGGCAGGTCATCCCTGTCGATCTCCCCGGTCAGGTTCGGCCTGAAGACCGTCGC
>JAKEGI010000152.1 GCA_022615595.1 Bacteroidales bacterium
AATAAAGGCATAACAGATATCTGGGAGACAATCCGCGATTATGTCAGCCTTACGAAAAGCAATGGGTACTTCTGGGAAAGACGACGCGAACAGGCTGTGACCAGGATGCACGAAACAATAATTGATACTCTTAAATTTTCGTTTTACAGCCATCCTGAAGTGATGGAACTGATTCCTGAGCTTGAGAAGCAGCTCCGCGAAGGAGAGACAACATCATACAAACCTGCATCAATCCTTCTTGATAAATATTTCAGCAGCAGGAGGTAATTATCAAATATTTATATCTTTGCGCTCACTTACAGATTAATATACTTAAATGAAAAATTCTTTAAAAATGAAAAAACTGTTTATTCTTTTTGCTGCTGCACTTCTCGTAGCCTCATGTGCCAAAGAGCCAAAGTTTGTCATCAACGGCACAATTGACGGTGCCCAGGATGGTATTATCCTTCTGCAGAAGCGCATCCCCGGCGGATACTCTGTCATCGACTCGGCTAACCTTGTAAATGGAGCATTCACATTTGAAGGTGTTATTGAATATCCCCAGATGGTTAATATTGCCATCAAGGATATGCGTGGCGGGCTGAACTTTTTTATTGAAAACGCAGAGATCACCATCAATGCAAAAGCCGATTCACTTTACCTGGCTTCAGTATCAGGTTCAGAGACGCATACTGAGTATGAGACATACAGGGCATCATTTGATGAAATGAATGACGAGATGCGTAAAGCGTACGACCGTTACCGTGAGGCCAAAATGGCTGGTAATGAAGAGCTTGCAACTGCCATTGAAAAGGAGTTCGAAGGGATGGACGCCAGGCAGACTGAAATGAAGAAAGAGTTTATCGCAAACAACCCCTCCTCTTATATTACACCCTCTGTTCTTGGAGAGATCGCCTACTACCTCGAGGCCTCTGAGATGGAGGAATTTCTTGGAAAACTTGACACGACACTGAACAAAGTACAGTCGGTCATTGCGATGAAGGAAAAGCTTGTACTTCTTAAGGCAGTTGCTGTCGGACAGAAGGCTCCTGACTTCACGCTGAATGATGTCGAAGGGAATCCCGTATCGCTCTACTCAAAGATCGGCGGCAATACGAAGCTACTACTTGTTGACTTCTGGGCAGCATGGTGCGGTCCCTGCCGTCAGGAGAATCCCAATGTGGTAAAAGTATGGAATGAGTACAACAAGAAGGGCTTTGATGTCTTTGGCGTGTCACTCGACCAGACCGCTGAAGCATGGACAAAAGCCATTGCTGACGACAAGCTTACCTGGACACATGTGTCAGATCTGAAATACTGGGATTGTGCTCCGGCAAAACTTTATGCCGTAAGCGCTATACCCGCTAATTTCCTCCTTGATGAAAACGGAATCATCGTTGGCCATAACCTTCGCGGTGAGGCTCTCGGTGCAAAAGTGAAAGAGCTTCTCGGAGCTGAGTAATCACACGAAAGTAATTTTATGGTTTAAGCCGCCGGAGAATCTCTCCGACGGCTTTTTATATCTTTATACCATAATTATATGGTCATGGGCAAAAGAGAAAATTTCATCACACACATCAATGACGGTTATGCCTGCAAGGGCGACTATATCATCCTTGGGGGTGCAATATTTGAGGGCGAGGCTGTTACAGACGCACATGTAAGGGTGCCTCTGAAGACTCTGAACAGGCATGGGCTTATTGCAGGTGCTACAGGCACCGGAAAGACAAAGACGCTGCAGGTTTTAGCAGAACAGTTGTCACTTAAAGGAATCCCTTCACTCGTCATGGATGTCAAGGGTGACCTCAGCGGAATAGCAAAGCCCGGAGAGGAAAAGCCATTCATTTCCGACAGGCATGCAAAGATCAACCTGCCATACTCGACACTCGGGTTCCCCGTTGAACTGCTTACAATCTCTGAACAGAATGGTGTGCGTCTGAGGGCAACAGTATCTGAATTCGGCCCCGTTCTCTTCTCACGTATACTCGACCTCAATGACACGCAGGCCGGTATCGTGTCAATCATATTCAAGTATTGTGATGATAACAACATGGGTCTGATTGATCTGAAAGACATGAAAAAGGTCATTCAGTATCTTACCGGTGAAGGGAAGAGTGAGCTTGAGGATGAGTACGGTATGATATCGACAGCCTCGACAGGGATCATCCTTCGCAAGATCATCGAACTCGAGCAGCAGGGTGCTGAGCGCTTCTTCGGCGAAGAGTCGTTCGATGTTTATGACCTCATGCGCAGGGACAGCAGCGGCAACGGTTATATAAACATCATTCGCCTGAATGATATACAGGATAAGCCCAAACTCTTTTCAACCTTCATGCTGTCACTTCTTGCCGAGGTTTACAGCCAGATGCCGGAGAAGGGTGATCAGCCCAAACCGGAGCTGGTCATTTTCATAGATGAAGCTCACCTGATATTCAGCCAGGCGAGCAAGACCCTGCTTGAGCAGATAGAGACAATTGTCAAGCTCATACGTTCCAAGGGAGTGGGGGTCTACTTCATCACGCAGAACCCGATGGATGTGCCTGCTTCTGTGCTTGCCCAGCTTGGCCTCAAGGTTCAGCATGCCCTCAGGGCGTTCACTGCCAATGACCGCAAGGAGATAAGACTGACGGCTGATAATTTCCCTGTTTCGGAATTTTATAAGACCGAAGAGGTTCTCACCTCGCTCGGAACGGGGGAGGCCCTTGTGACTGCGCTGAATGAGAAGGGTATCCCCACACCTCTTGCAGCCGTCATGATGCGGGCTCCGATGAGCCGGATGGACATACTTACGGAAGGGGAGATAGACTCCATCAACAGGTCCTCTGACTTAGTAAGAAAATATTCGCGGGTGATTGACCGGGAGAGCGCCTGTGAGATGCTGGAGCGTAAGATGGCATCACAGGAGCGTGAGAGGAGTGAAGCGGAAGAGAGAAAGGCAAGGGAGCCATATGGCCGTTCGTCGACAACCCGCCGTCGTACAACAGTTCATCCGGTGGTGAAGGTTCTAACCTCTGCCACCTTCATCAGGGGCGTGATGGGTGTGCTGACAAAGGCGATGAAGAAGTAGAGTTGTTGCATGCAACAACTCTACACCTGGAATATCAGCGGGAAGCCAAAAGTGACTATGATGGTCCAGAGCATGTACCATGGCAGATACCGTGCCGTGGTGAGGCTTACCTGACCCAGGGGAGCGTTTCGGAAGGTGACCCGGAACAGGTCGATGGTGATCAGTATAAGGTTACCAAGTATCAGCAGGTTAGAGCCGAGTACTGCGATGCGGTTCGGAGTAGGTCCAAACGCCCCGAGCCGGTAGAAGATAGCTGACAGCGCAATCAGGTCAACAATCAGGGTAACCACCGAGAGAGCCAGTAAAACCAGCTCACTGAATCTTCTCTTGGTCCCCTCCGGGCTCTCGGAAATGGAAAAGACAATTATCGCCATCACTGCAAGAAGCATCATGTTGAACATGATAAGGAAATCGCGGTCACTGTAGGGATCCTTGCCTGTGAAAATGACCGCAAGAAGGTATATGATCAGTGTAAAAAGAACAATCGGGCTGAAAAGTGTAGCGATTATGGGTGCGATCTTACCCGTCAGCCTTGGGAAATGGTGTATGATAAAGGCTGTCACAGCAGGTGCGGCAACCACTCCCCAGGGAGCTATGTACCCGGTGAAGAACTTCTCGGTGCTTATGTCTATTGATTCAAAGAGACCTATTGAGAACCCTGCAAAGAGCATTCCTGAGAGGACTATCAGTGCACCGAGGATCGCCATGTCACCGTTGTGCCTGATGAATGCAACTCTTTTGCCAATGCTGCGGATATCAAACCCGGTAAAGGCCATGCCGTAGATGCACCACATCAGCAGGGGCAGGTGAATGCAGGCCAGCACGTATGCCTGATCATTCATATCTGCAGAGATGAGATTCATGAAAAGGGCAGAGGCCGCGAAGACTGCTGCCAGGAACAGTAACCACCTGCCTCCGGGTTTAATGCCTGAAAATAGTGAATATGCAATTAGCCCGAAGAACGCAATGATGCCTGTGTTACTGACATAATAGTTAGTGGCAAAAGGATCGAATCCGGTGATCTTGGGGATATGTATCAGGAGACCTGTTATAATGCAGATGGCTGCAATCGTTAAAAAATCTGTTAATGAGATGTGAGGAGTACCCTCCTGTGAGTCAATGCTGTTTTCTTTTTCAGAATCGGCAGTTTCCATTGCATGTCTATTTTACATTCCCGGAAGAATGGCGTTTCTTCTTCATAACCCAATAAAGTCCCCTGGTCCCTGGCGCTATCTCATCAATCATAAGCAGCACAAAGCACTTCTCAATATAGGCAACCGTTCCCCATCCCATTGCCAGGAAGTAGAGCCATGGCCAGAAACCGGCGGCAAAGACAATAAACAGGAAAAAGCCCTGAAGATATGCAGCTGTGACAGCTGAGTAGAGATGCAGCCCGGGCATCTTCCTGAACCTGATCCATCCTATGAGGTACGAAATAAATAGGATGGCGAAGAAAAGATAGAGCAGCCAGGCATGCGGCTCAACATCCTCCCATCTGAACCTGTAAAGCCCGTAGACTGCCAGCAGGTATGTGGCAAGATCAGCCAGGTTGTCTATCTGTCCGCCTATCCTTGTCA
>JAKEGI010000004.1 GCA_022615595.1 Bacteroidales bacterium
ATTGCCTCTGCCATTGCTGAGGTGGTTGTATATGAGATGATTTACAACGCTGACATGCGCGACAAGGTAACAAGCGGCCAGACCATTCACACCCCTGAATGGTATATCAAGGGGCTTGTGAATTATGTTGCATACGGCTGGGATATTGAGACAGACAACCGAGTAAGGGACGGCTTTGAACATGAAAGATACAAGAAGCTTGATAACCTCGAATTTGAAGATGCTGTATACGGAGGCCATTCATTCTGGAAATTTATCGGAGACACCTACGGAGACGCAATAATTCCAAATATCCTTTATCTCTCAAAGGTTTACAAGAACATCGAGGACGGCTTCCTTTACGGCCTCGGGAAAAGTATCAAGGATGTGATTGATGAATGGAGGGCTTATTACATCGACTACTACAGTACCAAGCCTGGTGAAAACTATCCTGTCCCTAAGGAGATAGTGCGGTCAAAGCCACAGGAACGATACACCTCCGTTAAGGTAAGCCCCGATGGCAGTATGGTAGCCTGGGTAGCAAATGACTGGGGAAAGCGCCGCATATGGATCTACGATACCACAACCGGCAAAAAGAAGAAGATCTTTACTGTTGAACCGAAGTACGAGCAGTCGGTTGATCATACCTATCCTGTCCTTGCCTGGCACCCCGGAGGGAGAATACTGACCTTTGTAAATGAAGAAAAAGGAGGCATGCAGCTATACTTCTACCGTACCGACCAGAAACAGTTCGAGCAGAGAGCCATGCCCTTCTTCGAGAAGGTTCTCTCCTTTTCCTATGCGCCTGACGGAACCAGGCTTCTTCTTTCAGCCGTCAGCAACGGCATGACCGACATATACGTTCATACAATCATCTCAGGGACCAATGAGCGTATTACCTTTGATGTGGCTGACGACCTTGAACCTTCATTCATCAGGGGCCGTGACGAGACAATCATATTCTCTTCCAACCGGCTGACAGATTCGCTGACAAACAGGGATAATCCACAGGAGATGGTTGGGCTCAACTATAATCTCTTCACCTATGTGCTCACTCCCGGAAACCGCAGTCTGACCAGGCTTGATGAGGGTACTGTCTTCGATTACCGCTCTCCGCTCAATGCCTCAGCCAACTCGGCAGGATTCATAGGCAACTCCAACGGAATACAGAACTATTATTCGGCAAGTGTTGACAGCGCCATTGCCTATGTTGACACCACCCTTCACTACAGGTATTTTATTGAGTCACGCCAGGTGACTGACTTCGCAAGGAACCTTGAGGCATTTGACAGGAACGGAGGCGTTGACGCCGCTGTCATCTTCAACGAAGGACGCTACAGGCTTCTTGCAGGCCCCACCGCCGAGACAACCACTGTCAAAAGTGAAGAGATAAAAAACACTCTCTACCGCGAGGAGATGACAGCCTCACTGAGAGCCGCAGACAGCATTAATAAGCTCAGGGACTGGCTGCTGGCCGAGCGTGCCAGGATGAATGACACGCTTAAAAAACCGCTGTATGAATATTTTGCAACAGACGAACCTATCGACTTCCGCAATTATGTCTTCGAAAAGGAGAAGGAGAATTACTATGAGATGCAGTGGAGAAAGGATTATCTTGACATAGACCTTGACACCTCACGGATGGAGATGCCCGAGGCAAGGGTTTACCGGACCGCCTTCTACAATAACTATTCAGCTGCCCAGATCGACTTTAATTTCCTGAACAACACCTACCAGGCATATAACGGAGGAGCGCCCTACTTCAACCCCGGGCTCAACGTACTCTTCAAGATCGGGGCCATTGACCTGTTCGAAGATTATCGCATTACCGGTGGATTTCGCTTTGCAGGTGACTTTGACAGCAACGAGTATCTTGTCAGTCTTGAGGCTCTGAAGGGTCATTTTGACAAGCAACTGATCTTTCACAAGCAATCATTTGACAGTTATAACGATACCAGTTATTACAATATCAGAAGCTATTCCACCTACTTTTCAATGCGCAGGCCTCTCAGTGCGGTGATGGCACTGAAAGGGACCCTCAGCTACAGGTTTGATAACTACATTGTTCAGTCAACAGACCAGAACACACTCCTTGCTCCCTCCTACGGACGTCACTGGGCCGGGCTCAAGGGAGAACTGATCTATGACAATACACGGAAACGTACAGTAAATATCTATTACGGGACCAGGTACAAACTCTTTGCCGAGTATTATCGTGACCTGAGTCAGGCACACTCTGACATGATTGTCCTGGGGGCTGATTTCAGGCACTATCAGAAGATACACCGTGATCTTATATGGGCAAACCGCTTTGCAGCAAGCACCTCCCTCGGCCCCTCGCGTCTGATCTATTACCTTGGCGGGGTTGACAACTGGATGGGATATATCTTCAATGACAAGCCTATGTTTGATCAGACGGTGCCCGTTGATCCGACAGTGAATTACGGATTTCAGGCTCTTGCCACGAACATGAGAGGTTTCACTCAGAACGTCCGCAACGGAAGTAACTTTGCCCTGATTAACAGCGAGATACGATGGCCTGTGATAAGATATCTCGTCGGTCATCCGCTTAAATCAAGCTTCCTCAACAGCCTGCAGATTGTCGGTTTCGGTGATATAGGCATGGCATGGTCAGGATGGAACCCGTGGGGTAATGAGAATTACTGGGCCGACAGGGTATACAGGAACGGTCCGGTGGTTGTCACCCTTGATTCGATGCGCGAACCTATTGTAGGAGGGTTCGGGTTTGGCGGAAGGGCACAGGTATTAGGCTATTTCATCAGGGCAGACGTGGCATGGGGCATCGACAGCGGTTATATTCTGGATCCATTGTTCTATCTTTCCTTCAGCCTTGACTTCTGAGGCTTTCAAGGCTTTGTCATGTTAGCGAAAGAGACAATAATAAATAAGGCCGAGGCACTCCTGCCGGAGCTGATTGAGGTCAGACGGCACATACATCGTCATCCTGAGCTCTCTTATGCGGAGTATGAGACATCAGCTTACATAGCCGGCAGACTGGAGAGGCTTGGCATCGAGTACCGGTCAGGTATTGCCGGCACGGGCGTAGTGGGCTTCATCAGGGGCGAAGCCGAAGGAAAGGGGCTTACAATCGCACTACGTGCAGACATGGATGCACTGCCGCTGGCAGAGGCCACCGGCACTGAATACAGCAGTGTCAATAATGGTGTTATGCATGCCTGCGGCCACGATGCACATGTGGCAATGC
>JAKEGI010000153.1 GCA_022615595.1 Bacteroidales bacterium
CCGGGGACAGTGGTGGAGGTGCTGGTCAGGCAGGGCGATCAGGTGTCTGCAGGCGATGACATTGTCATACTCGATGCCATGAAGATGAAGAACCGGCTCAAGAGCCATATTTCCGGAAAGGTCATCACGATAAATGTGAAACCGGGTGACAGAGTTCCGAAAGGAGTGATGCTGGTTGAGATAGGCTGAAAACTAAATCTTGCAGAATATCAGAACTTCCCTGTATTAAGGAGATATTTTGACAGTCTGGCCGGAAGGTCAGGTTCATCCCTGAAAATACCGTACACGGCTGATCCGCTTCCTGACATTGAAGCGAAGAGAGCCCCGGCTTCGTAAAGGGCCATCTTAAGCTCCCCGACCTGGGGGTAGCTTCTGAAAATATTGAGCTCAAAATCGTTAACGACCCTTCCTCTCCACTCACTTACAGGCAGACTGATCAACTGTCTGAGTGACAATCCTGTAGGACATGGGACGCAACCGGCATAAGCCTCGGCAGTACTTATGTTCATCCCGGGGTAGAAGATCCTGATATGGTAATCGCCAAGGTCAAGAGGCATGTCAGAGAGGATGTTTCCCACACCTTCAGCAAAAGAGGGAGTGCTGTCAATGAAGAAGGGCGCGTCACTGCCAAGTCTGCCGGCAAAGGAACGCAGTTCCTCGGAGTTAAGCCCGAAACCGAAGTACCTGTTCAGAGCCTTAAGCATACCTGCAGCATCGGATGATCCACCTCCAAGCCCTGCACCAAGAGGTATCGCCTTATGAAGATGAATTCTGATGCGGGGGAAATCGAAGGATTCGCGCAGGAGCTTCACCGCCTTCATTACCAGGTTATTGTCAGGGGCAGAGTCATTCATCAGTCCTGTGACCTTAAGAGTGTCATATTTTCTGTTATCCTTCCTGACAACAAACTCAAGGGCATCAGCAACGGGAACAGGGTAGAAGAAGGTCTCGATGTTATGAAAACCATCAGGTCTCTTTTCAACGATCCTTAATCCGATGTTTATTTTTGCCTTTGGAAAGACTACCATTCCCGATGTCTCTGTTAAGACTTCAAAAATAGATGAACCTTTTTAAATATCCGCATCTTTAAGTATTATATCCGTTTTCAACATTTTTTAAACATTCATTGTTTGAAACAAAAGATCGCATAATCCTGACCTGATAACGTCAATTTGTTAATTTTGACCAGGGCTGATGCAGATTACTGCTGCGGCTAACCATTTGTTTAACAATATCATACGATAATGTCACCGGTAGCACAGAGATCCAGGCAGGATAAAAAGTCCTCAGTAATGGTCATTCCCGAAGGAGGCAGGATACCGCCTCAGTCGCCCGAGATGGAGGAGGCGGTGCTCGGTGCCGCCATGCTGGAGATAGAGGCTGCAAGGATGGTTGTTGATATCCTGCGGCCGGAGGTTTTTTATTCGGCTGCTCACCAGAAGATATTTGCAGCGATAGCGGAGCTTAACAGGCGTGACCAGGCAATAGACCTTCTTACCGTCACCCAGGAGCTGAAGCGTGTCAATGATCTCGAGGAAGCCGGAGGGGCCGTATACCTCACTGAGCTGACATCAAAGGTAGTCTCTGCCGCAAACATCGAATATCACGCCCGCATAGTACTGCAGAAATATATACAGCGTGAACTTATACGTGCTGCTACCCTGATACAGAACATGGTATACGAGGACACCCTCGATGTCACGGAACTACTTGACAAGAGCGAGGATGAGCTCTTCAGGATCGCCGAGGGTAACATAAAGCATGAAGTGACGCCTATACATGAGGTTATCAAGCAGGCGCTTTCTGAGATCGAGGAGCTTGGGAAGAAGGAAGAGGCGCTTGTGGGTGTGCCCTCGGGCTTCACCAAGCTTGACAGGCTCACCTCTGGCTGGCAGAAGTCTGAACTTGTCATCATCGCTGCCCGTCCGTCGATGGGTAAGACAGCCTTTGCCCTGTCGATGGCACGTAACATGGCTGTTGACCATGCCAAGAAGGTGGCGATCTTCTCCCTTGAGATGGCCGCCATACAGCTGGTCAACAGGCTGCTCGTGGCTGAGACGGAGATACCCGGCGAGAAGATCAAGAACGGCAGGCTTACCGCGGAAGAGTGGTCTCTGCTTGAGTCACGCATCAAGCCTCTGACTGAAGCAACGATATACATTGATGACACACCGGCTATCTCTGTTTTTGAGCTCAGGGCCAAGTGCCGCAGGCTGAAGGCCCAGAACAAGCTTGACCTGGTCATCGTAGACTACCTGCAGCTCATGACAGGCCCGCCTGACGCAGGCAGCAGGGAGCAGGAGGTCAGCTCAATATCCAGGGCACTGAAGAGTATTGCCAAGGAGCTTGCAGTTCCGGTACTGGCACTCTCACAGCTTAACAGGTCTGTGGAGACGAGAGGAGGAAACAAGAAACCGATGCTGTCAGACCTCCGTGAATCAGGCGCCATAGAACAGGATGCTGATATGGTAGTCTTTATTCACAGACCTGAAAAGATGGGTGTGTCACAGTTCGAAGACGGGCAGTCAACAAAAGGTCATGCCGACATAATTCTTGCCAAGAACCGTAACGGCCCTACTGACGAGATACTCCTTTACTTCAAGGAAGACAGGGCTATGTTTGTTGAACCTGATGAGTTTGGCGCAGAGGTTACATTCCCTGCTTCGCCGGCAGGAGTCTTTACGCGGGGGTCAAAGATGAACGATGATATCTCATCTGATTACAGCGACTTCTCTCCTGATGACAATGGACGCAAGCCTTTATTCTGATCATCAGTCAAACTTCAGCGTCAGCCTTAACCCTATTCCATCCCATGACAGATCACGGAAGCCGGCATAGACGCCTATCTCTGCCATAAAGAAGATCTCGCTGAGGGCATATCCTGCCTCGTAATAGAAACCGTAGTCAGGCGTCCATAATCCTGAGAAGCTGACCTTCTCCCTTGTGAGGGTGTTACTCAGCCACGGTAAGCGCTTAAGAGCAAGCATGGAAGAGTAATAGCGCAGATGTGCTTCGGCAAACCATGACGGCGATGAGATTGAATAATAGGGTTTGAGGTAAAAGGCATCCTCAAAATTGTTTATCAGTACGGGTGAAGCCTGTGCATTGAAGAAGTGCATATCCTGCAACTGGACATTGTCGCGCCTCACGAAGCCTCCCCCGATGATGCGCCATGAGAACTCCTTGAACGGCCCGAACCGGTCAGAGTGATTTATCTCAGCACTTATAACGTCAAAATGGCCGGAAAGAGTGTCATTGTAGTTGTATCCGTGCCTCCAGAGGAGGTTAAACGTCGGATAATCAGAGTCTTCGTATATCTTGTAACCATTCCTGATCCGGTAATGCTGACGGGGTGTGTAGGTTAGCTGGGCTGAGAATGAGAGGTGGGTGTGGCTGAATGATACAAGTGGACTGTAACCCTCGACATCGCCTGATACGAACGGGTTTTCGGGAATATTCGTAGTGTACTCTTTCTCACTGCTGACGAAGGTGAATGAGGTAGTGTTTTCAAGCGGGTCTCGCTGCTCATACTTTGCCTGCAGCGACAGAATTAAACCGTTTGCCAGCTCTCCGCGGTGACCTGCAATGAGATAAAAGCTGTTATAAAGCTTCATCCAGTTCTCTGTAAAGAACAGTGACGATACTGTATTTACCAGCGGATTTACTCCTGAGGCTGAGAACTCATCAGAACTGCGTCCGGCTCTGAGAAGAAAACTTGACTGGGTAAGAGGGTTATAGAGCAAATTGGCAGATACAGACCAGAGGA
>JAKEGI010000154.1 GCA_022615595.1 Bacteroidales bacterium
ATTATCAAGGAAGTTGAAGATGGGAATAATGATATACTGATTTATCCATCTGATAATGTTTCGCCCGAGGGAAACCAGTTCCTCCAGTTCCACATCATACTTTTTCAGTAAGGTGAAACTGTTGGGTCCAAAATAGAGCTTCATACTGACCGTTGAAGCCTCAGCCGGTGTATACGGGACCCCTATCTCCGCTTCAAAATATCTGAGATACCTTGAAGTCGGGTCAGCCTTTGTTGATGATATAAAAGCGTTAAGGAAGTAATCATCAGCGATCAGGACTGAGGAGAAAAACTGGTCCTTGTAAGCAATCCAGTCAGTCCTAAGAAGACTTGATGTCTCGACATCTTTCTTCTGCCTGACCACCAGATCTTCCACACCCTCCTGGTTTACTTTGTACTTCAGTCCTGTGTAGGTTTCCTCATTCTGTCTTCCCTTTTCCTGTTGCGGAACATACATTTTCCAGTCAAAGGCAAGGGAAGTGGTGTTTTGAGGAACAACGGCACCGAGTGAAATGAATCTGGTATCAAAGTCGACCATGTACTCACCCGGATGAAGGGTATACAGATACTCTATCGCTGTGCCGGTCTGGGTCATCAGGCTCATGGTCAGCACTGCCGGCTGGTCAGTGACTTTTATGGGACCCTGATAATCCTTCGGCTTGAAGAACAGGTCGTTAGTCTTTATAGCCTTATTATCCGATGTAAAGAATTTATATCCGAAAACCGTAGAGTCGCCGTTAAATAATATGACAGGGAGTGAGTCATACCTCTTATATTCCTTGAGCATGACGGAGTAGATTCTCCCCCCTCTTGAGGCTACGGTAAGAATTATTTTGTCGTTCTCAATTGTAAAGAACTCATTCTCACCTTTGACATTACCGGAGAAAGCACCGAATGCAGTTGTGTCTGTATAAGGTTGTTGTGCAGACAGGGGTTGAGCTGCAATACCTCCTGTTCCAACAACGGTTGTGTCTGCCTGCTGAACCGGCTGGTTGAGCCCGAGTTTGCTGTTCAGTTCAGTTACCCGGGATATTGTTGTCTGGTCTTTTGGTCTGTATCCCAGGGCTCTTATATATGCTTCCCTGGCTTCATCATAATCACCTGCTGCATAAAGAGAATCGGCATATTCTGTCTCTGCCCTGAAGAACTTGCCCGTCCGCTGGTTGTTATATGCACTGAAACCCAGAAAAATAAGAAAGATCAGAACAATACCTATAACTGTGTTTTTATCCATTATTAACTATTTCTGTTTGATATTACTTTTTTATACAAGCTTTGACAAACCCCACGAAAAGAGGGTGCGGTCTGAGTACCGTACTGCTGTATTCGGGATGAAACTGTACACCGACAAACCATCTGTGTGAGGGTATCTCAATGATCTCAACGAGACCCGACTGCGGGTTCATTCCGCATGGAATCATGCCTGCGTTCCTGAAATCAGTCAGGTACCTGTTATTAAACTCATATCTGTGACGATGACGTTCCCCTATCTCCTCTTTCCTGTAGCATTTGTAGGCTTCTGATCCATGCATCAATTCGCACTTATAGCTTCCAAGCCTCATGGTGCCACCCTTTTCGGTCACACTTTTTTGTTCCTCCATAAGATCTATGACAGGGTGTTTTGCCTTCGGATTGATTTCTGTCGAATGGGCTCCCTCAAGACCAAGAACATTCCTGGCAAATTCAATCACCGCGCACTGCATCCCCAGGCAGATGCCAAAGAAGGGTATGTCATTTGTGCGTGCATAGTTTACTGTGAGTATCTTGCCGTCAATACCTCTTGAACCGAAGCCGGGCGCAACAAGTATTCCGTCATAGTCTTTCAGGATTCCGACATAATTATTTTCATCGATTTCTTCTGAATGGACATATGTGAGCTCCACTTTTGTCTCGTTGGCTGCACCGGCATGAATAAATGCCTCTGAAATTGATTTGTAAGCGTCAGCAAGTTCAATATATTTTCCCACGAGTGCTATCCTGACGCTGTGTGACGGATTGTGAAGCTTATGAAGAAACTCATTCCACTCATCGAGCATTGGTTCGTTGCCTGCAGGAAGACCAAGCTTCCGCAGGACAGTGGCATCAAGCATCTCCTGCTGCATCCTTATCGGTACTTCGTAGATCGTTGATACGTCAATCGATTCCACAACAGCACTTGCCTCGACGTTACAGAAGAGGGCCACTTTTCTTCGCAGATCATCCGTAAGGCTCTTTTCTGTTCTCAATACCAGTATATCCGGCTGGATACCCTCTTCAAGCAGCATCTTCACGGAGTGCTGGGTAGGCTTAGTCTTGAGTTCCTTCGATGCCGAGAGGAAGGGAACGAGAGTAAGGTGTATCACTATACAGTTCTGCTGACCGTGCTCCCACCTGAGTTGCCTAACGGCTTCAATATATGGCAGAGACTCGATGTCGCCAACGGTACCGCCTATTTCGGTGATGACTATTTCAAACTTACCTCCTGAGCCGACAAGTTTTATCCTTCGTTTGATCTCATCGGTTATGTGAGGGATCACCTGAACAGTCTTTCCCAGATAATCACCCTTGCGTTCTTTGTTTATTACTGACTGGTAGATTCTTCCTGTGGTAACATTGTTGGCCTGGGAGGTGGGTACATTTAGAAAACGCTCATAATGACCAAGATCAAGATCTGTCTCAGCGCCGTCATTGGTGACATAACATTCACCGTGTTCATACGGGTTGAGTGTCCCCGGATCAACGTTGATGTAGGGATCAAGCTTCTGGATCGTAACAGAGTAACCCCGTGCCTGAAGCAGTTTGGCAAGAGATGATGAAATAATACCTTTGCCCAGCGATGATGTTACTCCGCCGGTCACGAAAATGTACTTTACTTCAGTCACTGTATTATCAGGTTGTTGTACTGGCGTGCGATCTACTCTTCAAACATTGAATTGTCAATCAGCTTCACCTTTTCTTCAAGCATCTTTATATTCTTTTTTGCGTCGGCAATCTTCTCCTCCACCTCTTTGATCATGGTGTCGGCATTTTTTGATTTAGCAAAGAACCCGATGTTATTTTCCCAGAGAACTATATCACTCTCAAGCTGTTTTATCTTACTGAAGAACTTCTCGCGCTCGTTTCTCACTTTTCGTGCAGCTCTCGGGTTTGACATTGCATTATTGACCTTGCTGCGGTATTTCAGGATATTTTTATCCTCGTCATCAAGCTTGAGCTTGTCAAACTGTTTGTTGAGTGCCTCTTTGTAGCTGCGGGCGACCTCATCCTTTTTATTGATCGGAACGTATCCTATTTCGGTCCATCTTTTTTGAATATCCTTCAGGCGCTCGAAGCCTGCCTTAAGGTCTTCACCCGGATCAAAGGCTTCCAGTTCGGCTATCAGTGCCAGCTTGGCATTAAGGTTATCCTCGTATGAGGTATCCCTCCCGGCAAAATACTCCGACTTACGGGTAAAGAATGTATCGCATGCCTTGCGAAAACGCTTCCATATCTTTTCAGAATATTTCTTCGGCACCGGGCCTATCTCCTTCCACTCTTTCTGAAGTTTGATGAGCATTTCGGAGGTATCTTTCCAGTCAGTGCTCTCCTGAAGTGCTTCTGCCTTCATACAGAGCTCGGTCTTCATCTGAAGATTCTTTACCTGTATCTCCTTGTTCCCGGAGAAGAATGAGCGTTTCTTTTCAAAGAATTTATCGCACGCTTCCCGGAACCGCAGGTATATCTTGTTGTTATGCTTTTTCGGAGCAAAGCCGAGAGTCCTCCAAAGCTTCTGACATTCAAGTATGGCATCCGACTTCTCCCTGAAGTCAGCAAATGTCAGTATCTCTCCGGCAGCTATCTCCTCAACCTTTTCACAGAGAGCTGTTTTGGCATCCAGGTTCCTCTTCTGCTCATCCTTCTGTTTCTCGAAGAACTCATGATGCCTCTTGTTCACCTTTGCAGTTGCCTCGCGGAAGCGCTCCCAGATGTCATTCTTGTTTTCATGAGGCACGGGGCCTATCTCACGCCATTGATTATGGTA
>JAKEGI010000155.1 GCA_022615595.1 Bacteroidales bacterium
AAATAAGGCCCATATCATGGGCTATCGGAGGCAGCCTGATTGGTTTGTTTCCCGGCATAATTATCCTTTCGATGTCATCGGCCCTGGTGCTCATGCTGGTGAAGTCTATGTAGAGATAACTCTCATTGATGGCTGGCAGCCCTGAGACATCAAAATCAAATTCGAGCCTGGTTGAGGTTGAGTATTCAATCGTGACATCCCTTCCCTTCATTTCTGCCACCGGTCCGTTTACCCTTCCTGATATGATCACATCCTGGCTTATACCTGCAAGCGGTTTAACAAAGTATGCGAGATCGTGGATGTTAAGCAGTGACTCCTGCAGGATTATATCAAGCCTCACCTTCTTCAGAAAATCAGAATACCCTGCAGTGTCTGTTTTGAGCAGGAGGACCCTGTCAGCCATCACTGAGCTGGAGTCTGTCCTCAGCTCTATCTCCCTGAAGAATAATCCTTCGTCTCTCACTGTCAGTGTCATGTTTAGTTCATCACTTTGGAATCCGCCTGACTCTCTGAATGACAAGCCTTTGATACTCATACTGACTGAGTCTGACATGATACTCAGATCACGCACTATGCCATCAATGGAGATGATACGCATGTCTCTGACATTCACCCGGCCCGGCTCTATCCCGGTTGTGTCAGTCACATTTGCAAGTGAATAGGCACCGTTGAATATCTCAATCTCAGAAAAGTTGATATTCAGTGATTTGGTGGTATCACTTTCACCGTCACTCCTCAGCTTCCGGATATACCACGAGAGATTCATTACACCGGATGAATCAGTTATCATCCTGAAGTCTGGTTCATAGAGCTCGATACGTCCGAACCTGAAGGTTCTGTCTGATGGCCTGAACTCCTTTATCCTCAGGGAGACATGACGAGCGTGAAGGAGGGTATCACTGTTCTGGTCTTCTATCAGAACGTCATAGAGCACCATTTTTCGGAAGAAGGTGTATGAAACTTTTCCGATGGATATATTTGTTCCGAGCTTTTGTGAAATGTTATCGGTAAGCCATGATACGACGTATGTCTGAAACTTGGGTGCACGGAAAAGAATGAATGACAGCGATGTGATGATAAATAACAACGCCGTCAGAACAATAAGGTATCTGACGATTTTTTTAATAATTTTGGCCATTCAACTCTGCAAACCAGCTACCGGCGAAGTTAATAAAAAACAACGAATTAAAGGTGACCTCAGCCATTACCATACTTGCGATAGAATCATCCTGTGACGACACATCAGCAGCTGTTATTGAAGATGGCTATGTTCTCTCAAATCTGATTGCCAACCAGGAGATACATAAGGCTTTTGGCGGCGTTGTGCCGGAGCTGGCCTCAAGGGCTCACCAGGCGAATATTATCCCTGTGGTTGACCAGGCACTTTCCGCAGCCGGTAAACAGCCGGAGGAGATAAGTGCTGTGGCTTTCACCCGCGGACCGGGCCTTCTCGGATCGCTTCTCGTAGGTACCTCTTTTGCAAAGGGATTCGCCCTGGTGCGTAACATACCTATAATCGAGGTCAACCATCTGCAGGCACACGTCATGGCGCACTTCGCCATGGAGCATGGCCGTGATAACCGCATTCCCGAATTTCCATTTCTCTGCCTGCTTGTCTCGGGCGGCCACACCCAGTTGATACTCATGAAAGACCACTGCTCAATGGAGCTTCTTGGCAATACCATTGACGATGCAGCAGGAGAGGCTTTTGATAAGTGCGCCAAGGTAATGGGGCTACCATATCCCGGAGGGCCTCTAATTGACAGGCTTGCCAGTGAGGGTAACCTTCACGCTTTTCACTTTGCGAAACCAAAGATACAGGGACTGAATTTCAGCTTTTCAGGACTGAAGACCAGCTTTCTCTATTTTCTGCGCGACAGATTAAAGGAAGACCCCGAATTCATCACTAAGAATATCAATGATCTCTCTGCATCACTTCAGCGTACTATAGTTGAGATTCTTATCGGAAAGCTTGTCAGAGCGTCAAAAGAGACTGGCGTATCCGAGATAGGAATAGCCGGAGGCGTCTCCGCCAACTCGGGTCTGAGAAATGCTGTGGAGAGGGAAGCAGCAAGGAGAGGATGGAACCTTTTCCTCCCTGAATTCAGGTATACTACAGATAATGCGGCCATGATAGGTATTACAGGTTATTATAAGTTCCTCATGTCTGATTTCACAGACCACAGCGTGACACCGCTGGCCAGGATGGCCGTTGAGACATACCGCAGTGAGTAACAAAACTCTCAGTTCTTACATGGCCGGCATAAAACATAAGGCAAAAAAAGTTAGTTTTGCCAAAATTTTGTTTTAATGGAGGGGAAGAAGATAGAACCAACACGGATGACGCCGGAGGTGTACCTTGGTCATGAAGGGATTATTAAATTCCGGGGCCGGTCTATTTCTGAGGATTCCAAAGGTTTTTTTGACGAGGTGAACAGCTGGATAGACAAATACCTCAATTCACCTGCCGACACTACCACAGTCGAATTCGGTCTTGAGTATTTTAACTCAGCTTCGGCAAAGCAGATCATTATAATTCTGAAGAAGCTTACCCTGCTGACACAAAGGCAGAAGAAACTAACTGTCAAGTGGTTCTACGAAGAGGGAGATGAAGACATTCTTGAAAAAGGGGAATATTTTTCCTCGGTGCTCAATCACAGGTTCAATTTCATAAAGATCGGTCATACCGAATAAAAAGCCTCTCTGCCGGGATAATAATAACGACGCCGTGCAATCTCTTCAGGGTATATATAGTATTCAATATCAGCCTCAGCACACTGTTTCCCATCACCGTCAAACAACTTACAGAGAAATCTTGCGCTCTTCTCATCCCTGGAGGTCATTATCGCCTCAATTCTAACCTTTCCTTTGCTTATATAGACCGGTTTCATGTACTTCACGGTCATGGTTGATGTCACCCCGGAAGTGCCGGCTTTTATGTAGACTCCCCAGGCGCCAGTCTCATCCATAAGGGTTGCTGCAATACCTCCGTGAAGCACGTTGACATAACCCTGGAAATGTGTTTCCGGCTCCCATTCTGCATAAAGGCCCTGCTCATCTTCCTCGAAAGAGAGCTTCAGCCCGACAGGGTTTCCTTCAGAACAGCCAAAACATCCGTTCAGGCTATGATCGAAAGGATTCTTTATTTTAACTCTCTGCGACATGTCTCTTCTTTTTTTTCTTTGCTTTTTCCTGTGCAATCCACGCGCTCAGGTAAATAATTGACACTGAAAGGTAAATAATCCCGATAGTAATTGAGACCAATGCAAGGGTGACCGAAGGCTCTTCCTGGAGTGAGGTGGCACGTTTAATCCTGTAGGTGTAGCCGAAAATGGTCATAAAGATCACGGCGACAGCCAGACCAAGCCCCAGAAATACTGTTGTACCGTCTATATTTGATGTGCTTTTATATAATGTACTCTTCCTGAAGGCGGCATATGTCACCCTGGCATATTCTTCCGCTCTTTTCCTCGCCTCAGCCTGCCTGTATGATACCCATGCCTGGTAGTTCCTTAAGACCTCTTCCTCGGTTATGTTTCGCCCATGAGGATGAGAGGTGAGATAATCATAAGCCTCAGTGACCCTGATGAACATGTCATGTGCACCCTCAGCACGGTTACGGTCAGGATGAAATTCCAGGGCCTTTCGCCTGTAAGCTTTCCTGATCTCATCATCAGTGGCTCCCTGTCTGAGGCCAAGCAACTTATAATATTCCCAGAGATTCATTCAGAGAAATGGACTCACTAAATAAAGCTTTTTTTCATCCGCATCGCTTAACAACCCATTGTTTTTTACCCGATTATTCTATTTTTGCAGTTTATAATGAATCTAAATAAGCCTTTGGGTGTCAAACGATAATATTCTTTTTGCCTTCGGGCTCACTCTTTTTGCAGGTCTGGCTACTGCAATAGGGGGCATGATCGCATTTTTTGCAAAGAGAACACAGACCTCTTTTCTTGCTTTCTCCCTGGGTTTCTCTGCGGGTGTAATGATATATATATCGCTAACAGAGATACTTACGAAGGCAGACCAGACGCTCAGGTTGTCATTCAGCAATGAACAGGCGGCCTGGTTCACATTCATTTCATTCATAGGCGGAATTGCTTTATCAGCGGTGATTGACAAGATACTCCCGTCAGAGGGAAACCCTCATGAACTGAAGCGTATCGAACAGATGAATCCCGGAATTAATATGCCGGACACAACCGAATGCGGAGGAGGAAAACATCGCAGACACGGTCTGCATCATCAGCGTGACCGTAAACTGATGCGAATCGGAATATTCACTGCAGTTGCCATCGGCATTCATAACTTTCCGGAAGGAATAGCGACATTCATGGCAGCAATGTCTGACATAACGATCGGGATCAGCATTGCCATAGCTGTGGCTATACATAACATACCTGAGGGCATTGCCGTTTCTGTCCCTGTCTATTATGCTACTGGTTCAAAAAGAAAGGCCCTTCTTTGGTCTGTATTGTCAGGTTTCTCTGAGCCTGTGGGGGCTGCCGCCGGATACTTCATCCTTTCAATGTTCAAAAGTGACATCATCCTCGGCTTTGTCTTTGCCATGGTTGCCGGGATAATGATTTACATTTCCTTTGATGAACTCCTTCCGGCGGCGCACAAGTATGGCAAGCATCATGTTGCCATTTACGGTCTGATAAGCGGAATAATTGTTATTGGCCTCAGTCTTATCCTTCTCTGATAAGACTAACAGTCATGATCACGGTCTGGTCAGTGCCTTATCTCCCTCATGGCCTCAGGCTCATGCTTGTGTTTGAA
Organism: Bacteroidales bacterium; assembly: GCA_022615595.1. GTDB lineage: Bacteria > Bacteroidota > Bacteroidia > Bacteroidales > VadinHA17 > SR-FBR-E99. The sequence continues at coordinate 4,786 of JAKEGI010000155.1, forward strand.
TAACAGGGCGAAGAGCAAGGCGACGACAAGCGAATATGCTGCAAAAGCCACCCAGATACCCTTCCAGTCAAATGCCCCGTTTTCCAGGACAAAGAACTTATCAATAACGATACCGCTGATCCTGCTTCCCAGGAAGGCTCCGAATCCGTTAGTCATCATCATGAAGAGACCCTGTGCGCTGGCCCTTATATCAGGTGAGCTCTGTGTCTCCACGAACAGTGATCCGGAGATATTGAAGAAATCAAATGCCATACCGTAGATTATGCATGACAGGATTATCATCCAGAGGCCTTCTGCCGGATTTCCATAGCCAAACAGAGCGAATCGAAGTACCCATGCGACCATGCTCATGAGCATCACATTCTTAATGCCGTACCGGCGTAAAAAGAATGGTATTGTCAGAATAAAAAGTGTTTCGGATATCTGCGATATTGACATTATAATGGCCGGGTATTTAACGGCAATGAGGTCCTTGTATTCAGGTATCACGGCGAAGTCATGAAGAAAGGTATCGCCATAGGCGTTTGTTAGTTGCAGTGATGCTCCCAGCAATATGGCAAAGATGAAAAAGAGAGCCATCTTTGTGCTTTTAAACAGCCTGAATGCGTTAAGGCCAAGTTCCTCAACCAGTTTTTTCTTATGTCCTCTGGCCAGGGGAGGACACTTTGGAAGAGTGAAGGCGTATATCCCCAGTGACAAAGATGCAATCGCGGAGACATAGAATTGCAGTGGCGATGTTTCTAAGCCGGAGAGGCTGATAACCCAGAGGGCAACGATAAAGCCAATGGTTCCCCAGACCCTTACCGGAGGATACTCTTTGATGATGTCCATCCCCTTATTCTTCATTGCACTGTATGCGACAGTTATGGCCAGTGCAATCGTGGGCATGTAGAACATCATCGTCAGGAGCATCACCCAGAAGAATGTATCTGGATTATCTATTGTCGGGATTATGCAGAGCAGAACAGCTCCAATAATGTGAAATGTACCGTAAAGTCTTTCGGCATTGACCCATCTGTCAGCTATTATGCCAGCGATGGCAGGCATGAAAAGGGATGCAATACCCATTGTTGAAAATATTGCCCCGAATTCAGTGCCTGACCAGTTTTTAGTCTGAAACCAGTAGGCGCCGACGGTAAGCAGCCATGATCCCCATATAAAGAACTGGAGGAAGTTCATTATAATCAGTCTGTTCTTTAGCCCCATATTATTCTCTTTATTATATCCGGTTTATCTGGTTCCAAAAAGTCTGTCTCCGGCATCGCCAAGACCAGGGACAATATATCCTTTTTCATTCAGGTGGCTGTCAAGCGCCGCAAGATAGATGTCAACATCGGGGTGATCTTTCTCCACACGTGCGACACCTTCAGGCACGCCAACGATACAGACAAGTCTGATTGTTGATGCTCCTCTCTTCTTAACTGCTGCTATTGCGGCACTGGCGCTGCCTCCTGTTGCAAGCATAGGATCCAGTACCATCACGACGGCTTCGGAGAGTCCGGCCGGAAATTTTGCGTAGTATTCCATTGGTTCCAGCGTCTCATGGTCACGGTAGAGACCAATGTGGCCAACTCTTGCCGTTGTTATCAGGCTTGTTATGCCTTCAACCATTCCTAACCCTGCCCTCAATACCGGAACGAGCACGATTTCCTTTGCCAACTCTGAAGTGCTGCATGATGAGAGGGGAGTGTCAATAATAACCTCTCTCATGGGCAGGTCCCTGGTAATCTCGTAAGCCATCAGACCGGCTATCTCGCTGACATGCTGCCTGAAGTCTTTGGTGCCGGTCTCTTTTCTCCTGATCTGTGAAAGCTTGTGGTTGACCAGGGGGTGATTGATAAGTTTAAGCATCAGGCAGATTTGGTTTAATTTTTTCCTGAATCTTGTTTTTTAATGCCTGTGTTATGGGTAGCATGATTTAATGCCCTCTTTATTTAGGGATCTTAAAGGTCAGTCCTACTCCTATAACTTCCTTGAATTGAGTGCGTTTACCCCAGAGAGGTGCGCCCTCGCCATCTTCCCCGACCTTGATCAGAATATCGTCATCATAGAGGAGGTGCGTGGTAACAGTGGCAGCGAGCCAGTTGTTAACCTTTAGAATTGCGAGTATCTCCCAGCTGACATCTATATTCTGCGGGTTGTTCAGGTAGTTTGAAAAGAGGTCAAGTTTCGATACTAAATTGACATTCTTAACAATATTCTCTTTCTTGAAAACTATATTAGCATATGCTCCGAATTCCGCCCT
>JAKEGI010000156.1 GCA_022615595.1 Bacteroidales bacterium
AAGCCCCTCCCTGTTATGACCTGTATCGCAAACTGTCAGAGGCGAGTGACTGAGTATCTGCCATCGGCCTGACAGCCCCGTATTTGCCACCACCCCTGCCACTCCCCTCTCAAAGTGATCATCACTAAGGCCAAACCGGGAAGACAGGTTTGTGACAGCAGAAGCGACGGTCTGTATGTTCTTCTGCTGCGCCAGCCCGCCCAGCGGCGTTACGCCTCTCCTCCTCGTATGGCTGTGAAGGTCATACAGCATATACTGCCTGATGCCGGTCAGGTTGTCAACTCCTCCAAGGTTACACCTGTATTCTTTGTCTGCAAATGACACCTTTGCATTCATCATCGCAGCCCGGGAGATAAAGACATCTCTTGTGTCAGCCTGGGTCTCGCCTATCACCACAGGTACGCCTTTCTTTATTATCCCGGCCTTCTCGGCCGCCACATCGGTAAGGGTATCACCAAGAAATTCCATATGATCATGCCCTATATTGGTTATGACTGACAACACCGGCGTGATTATGTTGGTAGAGTCAAGGCGTCCGCCCATGCCCACCTCGATGACAGCCACCTCCACGCGCATCCTTGCGAAGTAGTCGAATGCCATTGCGACAGTCAGCTCAAAGAATGATGGCTGAACGGTTGCAATAACAGGCTCATGACGACTGATAAAGTCTGTCACCTCATCCTCCGGGATCATGGTACCGTTGATCCTTATCCTCTCTCTGAAATCCTTAAGATGAGGAGAGGTATATAGTCCTGTTTTGTACCCAGCCTCCTGTAAGACAGAGGCAATCATATGAGATACAGATCCTTTTCCATTAGTACCGGCGACATGCACCGAAAGGAATGAGCGATGGGGATTGCCGAAGTAGGCATCAAGGGCGATGGTGTTATCAAGGTTTGCCTTATAAGCAGCCTTGCCTACCCTGTGCCAGGCCGGCAGCCTGCTGTAAAGCCAGTTAATGGCTTCCGGATACGTCATGTTGATAACCTCTTTATCGTTGTTCGCAAATTTACGATAAATGGCAGTTCAGAGGCAGGGGTCAGATTATCTTTGTCCATTGACAGCAGACGCGCCGGATTTGCTGATTATAAACATACTTCAATTATGGCGAAAAAGAGCAGACTAAAGAAGATTTTCATTCTTGACACCAACGTGTTGCTTCATGATTACACGTGCATTTACAACTTTGAGGAAAATGATGTAATAATCCCGATAGTAGTGCTTGAAGAGCTTGACAAGTTCAAGCGGGGCAATGACCTTATCAACTTTCATGCACGTGAGTTCACCCGTGAGCTTGACAAGATCTCGGGTGACCTGCTACTGACAGGCAGCATACCGTTGGGCGAAAAGCTTGGCAATCTGCACATAGAGACAGGCAAACAGTTTTCCGAGCGCGTCTCTGAGTCATTTCCGGAAAAAACACCTGACCATCGCATCCTTGCAATAGCGGATTTCGTTACAAATGAGCATAAAGACAAGGCTGTTGTACTGATCACCAAGGACATTAACCTGAGGATGAAGGCTAAGTCCCTTGGCGTCAGGGCAGAAGACTACGAGAATGACAAGGTGGCAAATCTTGATGATCTCTACAAGGGGATAAAGACCATTGAGAATGTCGACCACGACCTCATAAACAGGCTTTATGAGCAGACTGACGGTGTGCCTGCAGCTGAGATGAAGCTGAAGGATCTGGAGCCGGGACACCATTTCTTCATTCTCCGCAACAGCGGTTCAAGCGCCCTGGCTCACTATAACCCTGTCTCAAAGATGCTTGTGCGGGTTCTCAAGCAGACCACATACGGCATTGACCCGCGCAATGCTGAACAGACATTTGCCATTGATGCTCTCACCAATCCCGACGTTCAGCTTGTCTCACTCACCGGCAAGGCCGGCACCGGTAAAACCCTTCTGGCACTGGCGGCAGCTCTTCATCAGCACAAGCGTTACAAGCAGATATTTCTTGCACGGCCAATCGTTCCGCTTGCAAACCGCGATCTTGGATACCTGCCGGGTGACGTCAAGGAGAAGATGGACCCCTATATGCAACCCCTATTTGACAACCTGACAGTCATCAAACACCGCTTCTCAGCACAGAGCCCTGAGTTTATCCGCATCAACGACATGGTTAAGGATGAAAAGCTGGTCATAACCCCGCTCGCTTACATAAGAGGCCGCAGTCTCTCAAACATATATTTCATCGTTGATGAGGCACAGAACCTTACTCCTCATGAAGTAAAGACAATCATCACAAGAGCCGGGGAGGGTACAAAGATGATCTTCACAGGCGACATCGAACAGATAGACTCACCATACCTTGATTCGGGATCAAACGGGTTAAGCTATCTCTCAGACAAGATGAAGGGGCAGGATATCTTTGCGCATGTGCACCTTGTCAAGGGTGAGAGAAGCTTCCTTGCCGAGCTGGCCAGCAGGCTGCTTTAGACCGGCTTTTTTACTATTTTTGCATCCGGAAGTGTAATTATTTCATTTTGAAGAAGAGAGTAGCGTTTCACACTCTGGGATGCAAGCTTAACTTTGCCGAGACTTCGACAATAGCCAGGTCGTTCCCTGAAGAGCTCTTTGAGAGAGTCTCTCCGGACAGTCATGCTGATATATTCGTCATAAACACATGCAGCGTCACTGACGCTGCAGACCGCAAGTGCAGGCAGACAGTCAGAAAGATCATTCACCATAATCCGGGAGCCTTTGTTGCTGTTGTAGGATGCTACGCACAGCTTCGTCCTGAAGAGGCTGCCACAATAGAGGGTGTAGACCTTGTGCTGGGCACCAGCGAGAAGTTCGATATCGCTGCTTATGCTGATAACCTGAACAAGAGAGTGACGCCGGAGATACACTCATGCGAGACCATTGACAATGAAGGCTTTATGTCATCATGGTCAGCCGGCGACCGTACTCGGTCATTCCTCAAGGTACAGGACGGATGCGACTACCACTGCTCTTACTGCACAATACCGAAGGCAAGAGGCAGGAGCCGCAATCCGCTGATCAGCGAAATAACCGGAGAAGCACGTGAAATAGTTGCATCAGGCGTTAAGGAGATAGTACTTACCGGTGTCAATGTCGGCGACTTCGGGAAGAGTACGGGAGAGAGCCTTGAGGAACTGCTGAAGGAGCTTGTTAGTATAAAAGGACTCGCAAGACTCAGGCTGTCATCAATTGAACCAAACCTGCTGACAGACAGTATCATTGAACTTATATCCTCAGAGCCGGTTCTGATGCCTCACATTCATATGCCCCTTCAGAGCGGAAATGATAAGATACTGGGGCTTATGCGTCGACGTTACAACAGAAGCCTCTTCAGCGACCGGGTTACCAGGATCAGGGAGCTGATGCCGCATGCCGGCATTGGTGCTGATGTGATAGTGGGTTTCCCGGGCGAGAAGGACGAAGATTATGAGGATACATACCGGTTCCTTGAGGGGCTGCCCCTCTCCTATCTTCACGTCTTCTCCTTCTCTCCGCGGCCTGGCACCCCGGCAGCAGACATGACCGGACAGGTAAGAGCATCTGACAGGGAGCACCGCAGCAGGAGGCTGATAAAGCTCTCCGGGAGCCGACGCATTATGTTCATGCGATCTGCCTCAGGGACTGTTCATGATGTGCTCTTCGAGAAGAGCAGCGACAACGGATTGCTGTCGGGTTTTACTGAGAACTACATCAGAACGGTGGTGCCGTTCAGGGAGGATTTGCCAGGCACCGTGAGAAAGGTAAAGCTAACAACCCTGCGCGACGATGCGGCAATGGACGGCGAACTGATTGAAACAACTCCAGTATGAAAAGAGCAGGATTCTACATCTTCTACGTAATAAACTACCTTATTACCCTCCTGCCGCTGAGAGTCCTTTATCTCTTTTCCGATTTCTTCTACCTGTTTATATATTACATATTCAAGTACCGGCGCGAAGTGGTGGCAAAGAACCTCAGAAACTCGTTCCCTGATATGAGTGATGCCGAACTGAAGAGAACAGAGCGGCGCTTCTACAGGCACCTCACCGATCTCTTTGTCGAGACACTGAAGCTTACACATATAAGTCAGCAGGAGATTCTTCGCAGGTACATACTAAAGGACAGGACCCTGCTTGACCGTCTCTATGACGACGGGAGGGATGTCGTTGCCGTCTGCAGCCACCATTCAAACTGGGAATGGCTGGCATCTGTTCAGCCCTCGATCAGGCAACAGGTTCTTGCTATCTACAAGCCATTGAAAAACAAAGATTTTGACAGGTTTATCTATAAGCTCCGAACGAAATTCGGGAGTAAGGTATCACCTATGCAGAACATCCTCAGGGACATTGTCAGGCACAGGAGAGAGAATATACGGACTGTTACGGCATTTGCAGCAGATCAGACTCCTCCTCCCGATGAGCATGCCTACTGGACCACTTTCATGAACCAGGAGACAGGTATTTACAAGGGAACGGAGAAGGTGGCCGTTATGATGGACTCTGCTGTGGTGTTTATCCATACCCGTAAGGTGAAGAGAGGGTTTTATGAGTGGGAGACCAGGCTGATAACAGAGCATCCGAAGGATGAGGAGCCGGGATTTATAACCAGGAAGCATGTCGCGATGCTTGAGGAGATGATCAGAGCACAGCCTGAATACTGGTTATGGTCACACAGACGGTGGAAATATAAAAGAAACAAAAACAATGATTAAGACCGCTGTCGTTATCCTTAACTGGAACGGGAGGGAGCTTCTTGGCAGGTTTCTGCCGGAGGTTCTGCAAAACAGTGTATCTGCTGACACCGCAGTGTTCGTTGCAGACAACGGCTCAGACGATGACTCAGTTGCGTGGATGGCTGAAAACCATCCTGATGTAAAGGTCATTGTTCTCGGGAAAAACTACGGATACGCAGGGGGATACAACAGGGCGCTGAAACAGGTTGAAGCCGAATATTATATCCTTCTTAATTCTGATGTCAGGGTTGAGAAAGGCTGGACAGAGACACTGACAACATATCTCGAGATGCACCCGCGTGTCGGAGCATGTCAGCCAAAGATCAGATCGTTGGAGAGACCTGCATTCTTTGAATATGCCGGTGCCGCCGGGGGGTATATGGATAAGTTCGGTTATCCTTTTTGTCGCGGTCGTATC
>JAKEGI010000157.1 GCA_022615595.1 Bacteroidales bacterium
TCCTGATTACCGAATCAGGTTCTGTCCTGTAACCGCATCTGTGCAGCGCTCTCTCAGTAAGTTTTCTCAATGAGCCGGCAGCATCGAGGGTTACGGTGCCCCTCCTCTTCCTTATGAAGCTGAATGTTCCGCCCGTCTGACTGAATGAGAGAAGCGGGCTTTCAAAAGCCCTGGCGATCGTTTTTGAGAGCATCAGATCTTCAGGTGCGCCTTCAGCCACACCCCTTTCGCTCATCAGCCATATCTTGTCTGCTTCATTAATGGCTGTATCGAGGTCATGTGTGGAGTAGATGACACACTTACCCTTTTCACGTGTCAGCTTCTTCAGAAGGCTGACGATGTTGTAGCGCGACGGGAGGTCGAGGTATGCGGTGGGTTCATCCATTACCAGCAGCTCGGTGTCCTGGGCAAGGGAACGGGCTATCAGTGCCCGCTGCTTCTCTCCGTCTGATACAGCATCAATGTTGCGCTCAGCAAGAGAAAGTATTCCTGTTGCCTCGAGTGCCTCATTAACAGATAGTTCGTCAGCCCGTGTCAGAGTACCGATCCAGTTAGTGTAAGGGAATCGGCCAAGAGCTACCACCTCACGGACTTTAATATTATGTACTGCAAATGGTTCAGTCGAGGCGAAACTTACCACCTTTGGCAGTGATGATCTGTCAGAGGAGAGAATGTCGATGCCCGAAAGCCTTGCAACCCCCGAAAGTGGTGGCTGTAGCGCAACCATTGTTCTCAGGAGTGTACTCTTGCCTGTACCGTTACGGCCAATCAGAGCGACAAGTTCACCCCGGCGGGCTGTCAGTGTCAGATGTTCCATGATGGTGCTTGCCCTGCCGGAAGATTTATATCCGATAGTCAGATCAGATGTCTCGGCTATGATAGTTCCTGTCCGCATCAGAACCTCCTTCCAATTCCTTTTCTCCCGGCTATAATCCATAACACAACCGGTATGCCGATAAGTGATGTCACGGTGTTGACGGGCACTATCTGCCCGCTGCCGGGCAGGGTTGAGATCAGATCGCTTACCAGCAGTATCACGGCACCGCAGATGGCTGATGCGGGCATTAGTATCCTGTGGTCATTGGAGCTAAATATTAACCGTGCAATATGTGGTACTGCAACACCAAGAAATGCTATCGGTCCGCAGAATGCCGTAACGCTTCCGGCCAGAATGCTTGCTGTCGCAAGGAGGATTAGCCTTGTCCTCTTCAGGTTCACTCCCACTGTCTTTGAAAAGATCTCACCCATAAGCAACGCATTCAGCGGTTTTACCATCAGCAGGGCTATTGCAGAACCTGCCGCCACTGCCAGTGCAAGAATCTTAATCTGCATGTATGACATGTTACCCAGATTACCCATGGTCCAGATGACATATGTCTTCAGCATGGTCTCATTGCTGAAGTACTGCAGCAGGCTGACGATTGAGGATATTGCGCCGGCCAGCAGCAAACCAATAATCAGTACTGACATAATATCTCTCATTCTTGCGGCCACTGTCATGATAACTGTCATAACGACACCGGCGCCGGCCCAGGCCGCCAGTATCATGCTCCATCCGTAAAGCGGAGAGCCTGACCTGATGCTGAGCAGCGGTGTAAGCGTCAGCAGTGTCAGTGCCACCCCCAGGCCGGCGCCGGAGCTGACGCCAAGAACATCAGGACCAGCGAGGGGATTACGGAAGAGGGTCTGCATAAGGAGGCCGCTGACGGCCATGGCAGCACCGGCGATAACTGCGGTGAGAGCCTTGGGAAGGCGAAACTGCATGACGATTATCTCACCGTGTTCGGTGCCGCTGCCAAAGAGTGACGCCAATACATCTCTCATCTCCAGATGAGTGCTGCCTGACAGCAAATCAAGAGCAAAGAGCAGAAACAGCAGCAGAAGCAGCATCAGGAAAATCATTCCTGCAGAGAGGCGTGACGTCGGTCCGTTCATTTCAGCTTCATGAAGTACCAGAGCTCGTGATCAGGCAGCAACCGGGGATGAAGGATGGAGATCAAATCAGAAAGAAGCAGATCAGGCCTTACAACGGCGGTCTCCCAGTAGTCATTACCCCCGGCGGGTGTCATCCTGTTCCTGTTGTTCCATACACTGCCTGATTTATATACCGCCAGTTTTGTCATCCGGTGATCATACTCCGCAATTTCGTCTAAACTTCCTGCAGTACCCGGATTAATCCACACATCCGCCCGGGTTGCCCTCCTGAATACTGCCTCGACGGCAAAAGGCAGAGAGTTGGGTGCGGTAAGATCATCGAACAGGTATTGCCCGCCCGCATCACTGATCAGACTGCCGATGTATGAGTTAGACGGTGAGATGTACCAGACATCCTCCCATGGTGCGCCCAGCAGAACAGCAGGCCTTGATTCCGAAGAATCTCTGACCATTTCAGCAAGACGGAGATAATTTTCGGTAACTGCGGAATAAAGACTGTCAGCCTTTTCTTTCTTTCCCGTCAGCAGGCCAAAGATCTTTATCCACTCACACCGCGCCAGCGGGTGCTCCTCCAGGTAGTCGGCATTGAAGATCACCTTTACTCCCATATCTGACATTTTGCGCATCTGTTCAGAGGAGGAGGCACTGACGCCGTATGCCATCAGAAGGTCAGGTCGCAGAGCGACAATGAGTTCCCTGTCAAGGCTGCCTTCATAACCGACGTCGGGAATAATGCCTTCTTCAATTGATTTGCGCAGTGAAGCATCATAGACGAGATTCGTGCCTGATGCCCCGGCTATGACATCGGTGGCACCAAGTGCGCTAAGAGCAGCAAGATGCGTTGTTGACATGCATATCATCCTGCTCACCGGTACTCTGATAACATTTTCCGGTGATATTTTTGCCGGAATGACCTCTCCGTGAGGAACAAGGTAGAATACAAGCTGCTCACCGGAAGCATTCTGCCACGGGTCATTAATAACCAGCCTGGTAATGTCATCCTTCTCTTCAAGGCTGAAACGTGTTGCCTTTGTTTTTACAGCCCTCTGTGCATCTGCTGATATTTTACCGGAGTTGTCACTGCTGTTGCAGGAATATAAGGCAAGAATCGCTGCCAGAAGGATAAAGGAAAACCTCATTGCTTTGCATCAATTTTGATAACGGAACCTGTATTAATCAGGGTATCATTAACGAGGTTGTAATGGTAAACACCCGGGGCAAGAAAGTGCAGGTCGAGGGTAAGTACTCCGGGGAAGATATTCCTGTACTGGGTTGAACTTACTGTCCTTCCGGCATTGTCGAACAATGTGAGTGAGGTCGAGGATGCTCCGGAGTCAGTGATACTGAAGGAGAGACTTTTTGTAAACGGGTTTGGAAATACTTTGAGGGAGCTGACATCCGGATTGATATCCTCTATGTCATTAAGAATCGAATTTTCAACCATTATAACATTCACCGCCAGTGAAACCGCCATCGGGAATGAGGGATGCTGGGTGAAAGGCCTCCATGCTGAACCGTCATGGAACCAGGCTGTGTTCTGTGAGGAAGAGGCGTACGGTGCCGAGTGTTTAACCGAGAACTGAGGCTGGGGTGAAGTGATGCTATTTCTGTAAAATATTGTATATCCGACGTAATATGGTCCTGTCACCGTTACGGTTCTTCCAAAATCAACTTCCAGGTCAAAATTAGTCTTCACCTCGGTGAGTTTTATCTTTTTTGAGGCTATGACAGCGCCTGGTTGAGCTCCGCCTGCCCATACATAAAGGCGGATCGAGTCACCGGTATTGAGGTATGATGTTGAAGCGATGCGAAAGTTGATCCATGCTATCTCGCCAATTCCGGTAAAGGGAATATATTCAGCATATCTTATCAGGCTGTCTGAGTTATGGCCGGTAGAATACCCGAATCCCGGGCCTGTGTATGCCTCAGTCTGTCCTGGATCACTTTGCGGGATGTTCTGCAGCGTGTCTGACCGTGAAAGGTTCCATCCGTAGGGATCACGTCCGTTTACAACGGTAGCACCTGTTGAGAAAGGGTCGAGCCAGGGCTTAAGGTGTGTAGAGGAGATAGTTGTTATGTTGAACATCCTCAGGAGCTTGGCGTAATAGTCGTTCTCAGGTATAGCACATGTTGCAGCACCTCCGGTAAGAGTGCCGCGGAGCCTTCCATTCTGGTCAAAGAGGGGTGCACCTGACGAACCGTGTTCTGTGGTACCCATATCCCATTTTAAAATTCGCCAGAAGCTGTTTGCCACATAGCCGGAGGCGGGATAGTCAGATGATACTGGAGCGTTACTGTCGATGGTTATCTTCATGACATCGCCCTCAGGGTGATGCAGACAATAGGTATTTGCAGGTGCAGGTGAGGTTATATCCCACCCTGTGAAATAGGGTCTGAAGACGAGTGACGGGAATGAGGTGAGCTCTACAAGGGTAAAATCGATATCCGGGTTTGAAGCCCTCAGCAGTGAACCGGAAATTGTGTGCTGGTTTGAAATGTCAGGGCCGTCGCACCATGGGCTCTGGTAGTTAAAGACAAATATCGTGTTTGCAGCCTGCGTGGAATTCTCGATACAGTGTTGTGCTGTAAGCACATAAGCCTTATAATCCGTGCCCGTATTGTTTACAAGAACACCGGTGCATAACTCAGCACCGGCAACAAGCAGCCTCACTGCCGAACGTGCTGCCCTGAGGTAGTTTGCATTGGTTGAACAGTTTATATCAACCTCGCAGTCCCCTGCCCTGCCGTAATATGCATCTTTCTCACCTGCAAGCCTGAAGAACCCGGCAAAGTCATGCCCCAGTTGCCTGACACCTATGATGCCACGCGGAAACGATTTTCCCGGGAAATGACACTCAAGGACCATCCTGTCACCTGGTACCGGAAGTAGCGGCATTACCCCCATGTTTCCCCCGCTTTCACTTGTATATGCACCCCTGACGTCCCTCCTCTCATAATCATAGATGTATATGTATGCCCCCTTTGGCAGGTTATACGGTGAGAGTATCAGGTTCAGTGACAACGCTCCCTTTGATGAAAGAGGCAATACCCATATGGTCTCATCACCTCGTGTGACTATCATTCCTGAGTTTTCCGGGGAGAGGAATACCTCAACAGGTATTGCGAACTGATATGGCTGATCCTTGGGCTGGTCTATTGACCGCATCGTTTCAACGAGAGCCGGATCAACAGGCACCTCATGCCATGACTTCACATCAGGATACAGAGGTTTACCTGCCGGGAATTCTGTCTGGCCGTACAAGGCAGATGAAAGCAGCAGGGCAATGGACGATATGAATATTCTTCCGGTCAATTCGAGTGTTTCCTCGATAAAAGTAGTCAAAAAATAATTACTCACTCTTACAGTGTATATAACCCGGTATTATTCCCGCCTGTTCGGTGTCAGCAAGTATTCCCCTGCTGCTGAAAACAAGCAGGTCTCCCTTTTGCTGGTAGTCAATGGCATCTGTTACACATATCATGCTGTTGTATGGCGACACTGCAAGTTTATAGAAAAGTCTTCCTTCGGAATTAATAAAGGGTGCTGAGGGCAACTGACCTGCTGTAACCGGCATTCTTCTTATACCTTCATCAATATAAAACAGAGTGTCTCCGCCTTCGTTCACTGCCAGTGACGAAGGGTTGTCATACAGGGTCCTGAACAGCAGTGTAGCTTCGATATCGAGAGTGGTTGTGTTAATTCTGTATAGTGACGGTACCTCTTCATTAAGATAGCCCCCCGTGCACAGCACCCACAGCTTGCCGTTGCAGTCAGGAACCATGCTTTCAGGTTCCAGCCCTGTAGTAATAATCCTGATTACCTGTTCCGTCTCCAGATCAATTACCCTGATGCTGTTCCCCCCGGCCCAGTGTGTGACAAACAGCCTGGTTCCGGATACGACAAGAGCTTCCGAGCTGCAACCGATGTCTATGGTTCCGTCAACAGTGAAGTCATCAGCATCGATTATTGTTATCTCTTCAGATGACAGACTGCTTACATACGCTTTTCTTCCGTGTATGACCATCTGGCGGGGAGAATGCAGCCCGGTGATTGTTGCCAGGCTCTCCATGGTTTCCATGTCGACAACCTCAATTGTTCCTGAGTTGTTGACTATTATGAAGCCTCTTGAACCGTCCCGGGCTATGAACGTAGGGACGTCTCCAAGTGCACGGCCATTCCTTGCTGCAAAGAGATCGTTGTATATCTCCCCGGTCTCATGACTGTAAAAGGAAATGCTTCCATTTCCCGCCATGAAATTTCCCTCATTCAGGATGAAGAATCCTTTGCCCCCTGGGAAAAGCGGATCGGGTTCATTATTCAATGATTCGCATGAAGTTATTAAGATGGCTAAA
>JAKEGI010000158.1 GCA_022615595.1 Bacteroidales bacterium
AGCAAGAAAAGAGAGACCCTCACCATAGGCGGCTGCCTTTTCGGCGATGTTGTGTACCGTCCAGCGCATTCCCCCTTCAGAGCCCTGAACGGTCTTTTCCAGCAAGCCGATGATATCCTCATCAATCCTGTCAACCTTCTTCAGCTCCAGTCTCTTATAATCGAGTATGTTGGTGTATTCCATCGGCAGGGTCAGGCAGGTTTTCTATTTCACCATTCGCAAAAGGGCATGAGCAACAATCAGATCTTCCGGTGTGGTTATCTTGATATTCTCCCTGTTACCGTGAGTCAGGTGTACGGTTACTCCGGAAGCCTCTGCAACTGTTGCGTCATCGGTGAAGGAGGGATCATAGGCCCGGTCATAAGCCCTTTTTATCAATCTGCCGTTAAACACCTGCGGCGTCTGTATGAGTCTTACCTCACCCCTGGGAAAGGGCCGGCTGTCATACCCTGCAAGAATCCTGACCGAGTCTGCCGGCTCGACAAAAGGAACAGCCGAGCCGAACTCTTCCGCATCAGCAAAACATCTCCAGATCGTGTCATGGCTTACCAGCGGCCTTACCCCGTCATGAATGGCTACCAGAGAGTCTTCGCTGACAGCCTCAAGACCTGATTTTACTGAATGGAACCGCTCCTCCCCGCCCGGCACCACCAGGTGACTTATGTTAAAGGAGTATTCAGCGATAAGCTTTTGCCACAGAGGAATATGTTCCCCGGGAAGGACAACAATCAGTTTTATACTTTCATCAAAGGTAAAGAAGCGCTCGACAGTGTGCATCAGCAGTGGCCTCTCTTCAAGGTGAAGGAACTGCTTGGGAACAGAGGATCTCATTCTCTGTCCGCTTCCTCCTGCAACTATGACACAGTACTTTTTCACGCTTTTCCATTAGTCATAACGATCGCCCTTTGCCCGGAAAACCCTTAAAACTATTCCCTCATATAAAGATAGCGTTTGATGCTTTTCTTGGGCGTTTTTGCAAACTCCTCAGGGTGAATGCGAAACTTCGTCACAGACATATATTCCGGCAGGTGGTTGTTGACATCCTTGCGTATTGTCTCAAGCGTCTCAGGCAGTGTATCCTCGGTTATGCCGTCCTTGTTAAGCTGCTCATAATCAGGAAATATCAGGCCTACAAGCTTATGTTCCTCGGAGATGACAACAGACTCCGTCACATACCTGTAATTGTTAATCAGGGTCTCTATCTCCTCAGGATAGATGTTCTTTCCGGAGGGACCCAGCAGCATATTTTTGCTGCGCCCCTTGATGTATATATTACCATCCTTGTCAATAACACCAAGGTCTCCCGTATGAAGCCATCCATCCTCGTCTATTACCTCTTTTGTGGCAGCCTCGTTCTTGTAATAGCCAAGCATGACATTATCACCCCGGAGAATGATCTCCCCGACAATATTCTCCTGGTCGGGCGAGTCGATCTTCACCTCGAGGGTGTCAACCGCTTTTCCTGAGGCTCCAAGCTGCGTTGTGTCCCATGACCGGTAGCTGATCAGCGGACCGCATTCGGTCATGCCATAGCCGACGGTGAAGGGAAAACCAATTGTCCTGAAGAATTTTTCTGCATCAGGATTGAATTTGGCTGCCCCGATAACAAGCTCCTTGAAGCGACCGCCGAAGGTCTCAACAAGCTTCGCGCGTATCTTGTTGTGGAGTACCTTGTTGACTCCCGGAACCATCAGCAGAGCCTTCATATGCGGCTTGCTGATAACCGGCAGAAGCTGCTTTTTGTAGACCTTCTCTATCACCAGCGGAACGGAGAGAATCAGCCTGGGTTTAATCTCTTTAAAAGCCGCCAGCAGAATCTGCGGTGAAGGTGTCTTGGTGAGAATAGTTATATGACATCCGTATGTGAAAGGAAACAGAAACTCGAAGGCGCCGCCAAAAGTATGTGCCAGGGGAAGAAATGAAACTACCGGATCACCCGGGTTAAGCGGCATATTATGCTGCGCAAAGCGTATGTTGGCTGCGAGGCTCCTGTGAGGAACCATGACCCCTTTCGAGAATCCGGTCGTGCCGGAGGTATAGCTTATGACGGCCAACTGCTCATTATCCACACCAGAGTAACTGATATCTTCAGGCTTGAAGTCGGGGAAGGTCTCCCTGAAACGAGACCCGATGCTTCCGTAAATCTCGCTGTGCTTAATTGTACGGCTCATTAAGACCTCAAAGTTGTCAATGCTGATGACGCACATTATCTCCTTTATCTTCTCATCCTCCAGGGTCTCCCATATTTTATCATCAACAAAAAGAAGCTTTGAGTCAGAATGATTAATGATATTATGGAGGTCATCAGGCCTGAAATCTGGCAGTATAGGGACAATAACTGCACCGTATGTCACTACAGAGAGGTAAATTGAGCACCAGTTTGCAGAGTTCCTTCCGATCATCGCAATCTTGTCACCCTCTTTGATCCCGAACTCACGGAAGGCGATATGATGCCTGGCAATTATTTCGGCTATCTCCTTGTAGGTATAGCCTTTCTCACGGTAATTTGAGAGAGCCTCAATGTTCCAGTTCTTCTTAATGCTCTCTTCCACATAAGTGATAAATCTTTCCTTGATCATGACGGTGGAGTTTTTGTTTAACAAAACAAATTTAAACTTTTAAACGAATCCTGAAAGTTCAGAAGCGGTAAAGCAGAAGAACAGTCAGAATCATCAATATATTGACGGCGGCAAATATCAAATTAAACCATACCCGCTTTGAGGTGAAGTGGGTTATCTTCCTTGAGAATATTGCTACGGTGGGGACAAAGAGCACCAGCAGGAAGAGAAAGAATTCCGGACCATCGAAGACCTCACTGAGGCCTCCCCCGGAGAGGCTGGCAAAATAAATTACCAGGAGGGTCACAATAAGATACAGAAGATAGCTGCCTTTCAGGGCGAGTGTTGAGAGAGGTCTTGAGTGGTGAAGCCTGTGGGGCTTCAGGTAGGCATAAGCTATGGAGAAGACAATAAGCACAAAGAGGCCACCTATGATATAATTGAACATCTCGGGGAAACTGTATTTCTCCATGCGTTTGTTACTAACTGTTTTTCTCCGAATCAGACCATATGAGCGAGCTTGCACCAAGTACTGCTGCATTCTGAGTGTTCAGCTCCGAGGGGAGCAGCTTCACCTTGTCGCGATATATATGCAGGAGGTTTTTTTCCATGTGTTCCTTTGCCGGCTCAAAGATCAGTTCCTTGGCAAGAGCCAGGCCACCGAACAGGAATATTGCCTCAGGGTTGGTATGGGCCACCACGTCGGCAAGCTTGAATCCCAGCATCGCCCCTGTATGTTCAAATGCTTCAAGCGCAATCGGGTCACCGCGCAGGGCGGCTTCATATATCTTTCTTGAGTCAAGCTCATCAAAGCTGTAGCTGCGCAGTTCGCTCTTCTCGAGCCTGTCGGCAAGGATCTTCAGGACGGTGCGCTTCAGCCCTGTGGCCGACACATAGGTCTCAAGGCACCCTTTGCGTCCGCAGC
>JAKEGI010000159.1 GCA_022615595.1 Bacteroidales bacterium
GGGCAAGCAAAAATGCCTGATGCCTTATGCAGAGATGCATATCTGTTAGCACCTGATCGTTGCGTGACCTCCCGGTATGGAGTTTTCCGGCTGCTTCACCGGCAAGGTCACGCAGACGAAACTCGATCAGCGAGTGGATATCTTCAAACTCCCCGCCTACTTTCAGGACTCCCTTTTCCGCCTCAGCAAAGAGGAGCGCCAGTCCTTTGATAAGTTTCTCCTTTTCATCGCGTGAGATTATGCCGCATCGTTCGAGCATTATCGTATGAGCCATTGACCCAACGATATCATAGGCAGCCAGCCTGTCGTCATAACACCTGTCACGGTCGCAGGTGAAGCTGATCAGTGATTCCCTGGTCGCCCCTCCCTTATCCCACAATTGCATCATGAGAAACTTTTTTCCTGTTAGCCTCCATGATGGCATGATGAGCCATAAGACGGATTGCATTGATACGTATGAACCCAAGACTGTCAGTCTGGTTGAATCCTCCCTCGATATCCATGCTTGACAACTCCTTGTTATACAGTGATGAGGGTGACTCGCGGCCTTCAATGATGATGTTGCCCTTGTAAAGCGACATATGAACAACACCATCTATCACCTCCTGGCTCTTGTCCATGGCCGCCTGGAGGAAATCCATCTCAGGTGAGAACCAGAAGCCGTTGTAGACCAGCTCGGCGAAGACCGGGGCAAGCATGTTGCGGAGACGCATTACCTCCCGGTCCATCGCAATACCTTCGATGTCCTTATGTGCGGTATGAAGTATTGTGGCACCGGGGGTTTCATATATGCCCCTCGATTTGATACCCACATACCTGTTCTCAACCATATCAAGCAGTCCGATTCCATTCTTACCGCCGACATTATTAAGATAGGTGAAGAGCTCAAGCGGGTCGGTATAGCTGGCTCCGTCATCCCTGTTTGTGACCTTTACAGGTATGCCGTCCCTGAATGTGACAGATATGTGAGTCTCCTTGTCAGGAGCATCCATCGGCATTACCATTTTCTGAAGGATATCCTTTCCTGCAAAATAGAGAGGGTCTTCAAGGATACCGGCCTCATGGCTTATATGCATCAGGTTGTCATCCTCACTGTAGGGTTTGGAGATTGATGCCTTGACCGGGATGCGATGGCCGGCAGCGTACCTGATCATGTCAGACCGGCCCTGGAACTGTGAAAGGAACTCGGGGTCCTTCCACGGTGAGATGACCTTTATGTCTGGCTTCAGGGCATAGTATGTGAGTTCGAACCGCACCTGGTCATTCCCCTTACCTGTTGCCCCGTGCGCCACATAATCAGCTCCGTATTCAATTGCAGCCTCAATCTGCTTCTGTGCAATGAGAGGACGAGCGAGTGCAGTGCCGAGAAGATAACGATCCTCATAAACAGCATTTGCCTTTATTGCCTTGAATATATATTCAGTGACAAACTCTCTCTTAAGATCCTCAATAATAACTTTTGAGGCACCAATGGCCAGCGCTTTCTGCTGCACCGCCTCATAGTCGTCGGTCTGCCCCACATCAGCCACGTAGGCAATGACATCGTAACCTTTGTTTATAAGCCACTTGAGTATTACAGAGGTGTCAAGTCCTCCCGAATATGCGAGCATTACTTTTTTCATCTTTTTATCTTTTTTAATTATTTTTTTTGTTAAGAATCAGGTTGAGACACTCTTCTATAGCGTCGTTGCTAATATTATCGCGGGGGATAAGGAGAATTGTATCATCTCCTGCCACTGTTCCGGCTATCTCGTACCTTGCGGCGCGGTCTATCTTTAACGCTACCGCTGAAGCAAATCCCGGGTGGGTGTTGATGAGCAGCATTCCTCTGGCCCATATCATCCCCGTTACTGCCTCATTTTCATGTCCGGGTGTTATCTCACCTGCCTCTTCCCTTTTACCCTGAAGAAGATAGCGGTAACCACCTCTGCCGTCGAAGCCCCTGCTTATTCCAAGCTGCCTTAAATCGCGGGAGAGTGTCGCCTGCGTGCACTCTTTCCCTGCGCCCTCCATAAGTTTCAGCAGCTCCTCCTGCGAGGAAATGACATTCTCCGATACAAGTTTCCCGATTAGGATCATTCGTGATGCTCTGTTCATATCGTATTTTTATTCATTTATGGTGCAAATTTATACATTTTTATTAAATACAAATATATTCATGGCAATTTGTTGTATTTTTGTTTTCCAAACAGCGACGATGAAGGAAGAGATAAAGAAGGTGCTTCTGCTGGGCTCAGGGGCACTGAAGATCGGTGAGGCCGGCGAATTTGACTACTCCGGGTCACAAGCCCTTAAAGCGCTCCGCGAGGAGGGTATCTTCACCGTATTGATCAACCCCAATATTGCCACGGTTCAGACCTCTGAAAAGATAGCAGACAAGATCTACTTCCTCCCCGTCACTCCCAGGTTTGTCGAGCGTGTCATAGCGCGGGAGAAGCCCGACGGCATCCTGCTCTCCTTTGGTGGGCAGACGGCGCTTAACTGTGGCACTGCACTGTTCCGCGAAGGGGTCTTTGAGAAGTACAATGTCAGGGTACTCGGCACACCGGTAAGGGCTATCATGGACACCGAAGACCGTGAGCTTTTCGTTAAGAAGCTTGACGAGATAAATGTCAAGACCCCGCGCAGCATTGCCGTCACCACTGTTGATGATGCGCTCAGGGCCTCTGAAAAACTCGGTTTTCCGATAATTATACGTGCCGCCTACACCCTCGGAGGGCAGGGCAGCGGATTCTGTTCCAGCACCGGCGAGCTCAGGGCGCTGGCAGGGAGGGCGTTCACCTTTTCGGATCAGATACTTGTGGAGGAGTCGCTCAAGGGGTGGAAGGAGGTCGAATATGAGGTTGTGCGCGACCGTTTTGACAACTGTATCACCGTCTGCAACATGGAGAACTTTGATCCTCTCGGTATACACACCGGTGAGAGCATCGTTGTGGCTCCGTCACAGACGCTCACCAACAGCGAATACCACAAGCTCAGGGAGCTGTCGATAAAGATCATCAGGCATGTAGGCATCATAGGTGAGTGCAATGTTCAGTATGCTCTTGATCCCAACTCCGAAGACTACAGGGTCATTGAGGTCAATGCGCGTCTCTCGCGCTCCAGCGCCCTGGCCTCCAAGGCGACGGGTTACCCACTGGCCTTCGTGGCTGCCAGGCTGGCTCTCGGGTATGGCCTGCACCAGCTGAAGAACTCGGTTACAAAGACAACAA
>JAKEGI010000160.1 GCA_022615595.1 Bacteroidales bacterium
AATCTCCCCCTGTTAACCGAAAACTCTGAAGAATCTTTTTACAACGGAACTTCCGGCGTAGGTTGTCAGAAAGTAAAGGGTGGTTTTGATGCCGGGGGCTGATTTTCTGAAGTATTCCCGGGCCAGGTTCATCTCACCCGTTACATAGTGATATCTTGCCCTCGTGCCGTTTATCCTGTACAGTGCCTCCTGCGCTTCAGCAGGATACTTTACCTTGTATTCACCGGCTGTCCGGAGTGAGAGAACATATTCTTTCTCCCTGTAGCTTCGTTGCAATGAAAGGTTGCTGCCTGAAACAAACCTGGTGGCCAGAGGACGGTTACAGTGCACTGAGGCGTTGTTCTCAAAAAGCCTGACCAGCCAGTCGTAATCAACACATCCCTGTTCTTCCTCGAAAAGGATTGACGACAGCTTTTTACTGATCATTATGGTACTCATATAAACCGGCTGGCCGCTGTTTCTTCGGGCAAGCCTGTCGAGGAATGTGACATTGATGTCATAGAACAGGAAAGGTTGTTCACCTGTCCCGATAAGACTCTCTTTTTTCCTGGAGGTGTCTGTCAGGTGATATCCCGTGGTGATAACAGGTGCCTGGTGCGCTACAGATAGCTGAGTTGCAGTCTTGTCAGGGTGCCAGGTGTCATCATGATCGATGAAAGCGATATAATCACCAGTTGCGTTCTTCAGTCCGGTGTTGCGACCCCTGTTTGGTCCGCCGCTCGGGGTTGAATTTATATATGGATTGATACCGTATGATCTCAGGATGTCAAGTGTATTATCGGTTGAGGCGTCATCGATGGCCAGTATTTCCATTTCGAATTCGCTCCCGATACCCTTCTGAGCCAGCACTGACTCGACCGTTCTCCTTATGAACGGCGCTGAGTTATAAGTGCAGAGGATGACAGATATCTTTATCATTTGCGATACAAAATAAGGCATTATTTCCCATAAACGATCGGTTATAATAACTCTGATTTATAAAAGGAGGCTGTTCCTGGTGCAGGACAGCCTCCTTATAAAGCTTGCGTTACAGGCTTTTATTTAGCCGGAATGAGATCTTCAGTTTTAATCCTGGCAGGTGTAAAAATACCTATTACTCCTTTGACGCCAACACTCATTACAATGTTGTAGAAGAACGCAAGGAATCCTGCAAGAATCAGCGTGCCTGAAACAGCTGCGAGGATCATGAGTGTATTAAACTCTCCGTCGATATAAAGCGATCTCCGGAGCATGCCATTCAATCCTGCCATGCCCATGAAGGCACCCATGCCAATGCCGCCGATGAGATGACACCAGAAATGTATGTTGACAAGCTTCTGGCTGTAAACTTTTGCGCCGTTGGTCAGGATGGGGAAAAGGATATAAATGGCTGAATAAAGGGTCATTGTAAGACCCACGAGGATAGCAACATGGACATGAGGCCCTACGACCCATTGAGTATTATGCAATATTCTGTTTAGTCCAACATCAGCCTGCATGATCCCGGCCGGAACGGCAAGGGCAAATCCAAGCAGACCACCAAGGAGGAATTTCAGCGGGTTAGTCATTTTAAGAGGCCTGGCACTCCAAAGTGTGGCAAGTGTAATGAAGAATGCAAGCCCCTGAGTGATTAGTTCGAACGCAGTTACCATTTCACCTGAAACGACCTTAAGGATTCCGGGTTGTGCCTGGTCAGACAGCAGGTGATGAGACCAGACAGTCCATGACACGATAAGCTCCACAAGCAACGCAGCTCTGGCGATATTCTGCATGAACAGAGGTTTGTTGGTGATCATCATGGCCAGGAGGTACCACGTGCCGGCGACGAAGATGAGCACCAGACCGTCTGCGATCAGGTCAAGACCCCACCAGAACCAGTTCTTATAGAGCAGTGCATCTACGGCCGTCTCCCTGAGATCATATCCCATAATCGAACCGACCATGTAAACCAGGATCAGAACGCCGGTAAAGAGTATAGTTAATGTATTCAGAGCCATATCGACACTTCCCCTGGCAACTGCTGCAACAGGGAGAGGGACAAGATGTTCTACTTTGTTCTTCCTGAAAAGGTTTCTGAAACCAGTAATCCCGAGCGCAGATGCAAGCAGTGCCCCTGCCGGTTGTTTATCCCATCCGGAAGGTGTATATGTTATGGTCTTAAAAACATTGATGATGAATAATCCTGTTCCTACCATCACCAGAGCAATTCCAACAATAAAAAATGTTCCGCCCCAGACGCTGAACTGTGAGAAATCGGCAGGCAATGGCCAGTACAGTGTGTAAAGTGGTGCATAATGGCTTACAAATCCGGCAAACCAGAAAATGAATGTGCCTACCGTGATAAGGATGAAAGTCCAGTTACCCATTTTAATGCTCCAGAGTGGTTTCTTCATGAGAAACGGAACCAGGAACAGGAAGGCACCGCATACGATGGAATATGTCGAACCGAATATTCCAACAAGCGGATGTGCAGTAAGTATTGCAAAAAATTGATTCTCAGTTATAAAGGGCAAGGGCTTTATCTCGTAGAGCCTCATTAGCATGCCTTCGACAACAACAAATCCGAAATAGATCAGCCCTACTACCACAAAACGCAGAGTGAGCTTTTGCATCGGGGTGAGTGTTTCTGACTTGAAAAGCCCTTCTTCCCCTTCAATTAAAGTCCTGTAGAAATTCATATCGGTCAGTTTTAAGATTGCAGATTATGTTAATTTGTTTGAGCATTTTCAGCAACTACTTCAACAGCATCTTTTACTATCATGAATACTCCCTTAGGACCAGAATATTCAGTGGAGCGGATCGTATATATTCCCGGCCGGTCAAATTTCCATAGAATATCGTTTCTGTGCCCGGGAACAACCTGCATCTGAAAAAGCATGGTGTTATCACTCCTGAAAAGCCCGAATCCGTAAGTAAGGTCCTCTGATACCACATCGAACATGACCATATCATTAAGATTAATCACCATCTTGTCTGATGGCAGAATGAATTCATGATTTTTCATGGTAATGGAGAATGTTTTATCAGGCGTATAATCATGCCTGTTGAGATCTACCTCGGTCCAGGGAATTGTGTTGTAGGTGATAATGTGTAACGAAACTCCCAGAACTGTCAGAAATCCGACAAAGGTATAGAACAAGGCTGGCTTCACGCCTTTACCATTTCCTCCGCGTGTAACCCTGTAGGCAAACCAGGCAA
>JAKEGI010000161.1 GCA_022615595.1 Bacteroidales bacterium
AGATGGAACATATCCGCAAAACACTTGCATCTCTTACAGATGATTTTGAGAAGACAGTTGCGGCAGTTGTCTCCAAAGGTAATAATGAGCTGACTGACTTTCATGCCCGCCGGATGGTTGAAATGGCAGGGAATATTGTAATGGGATATCTTCTTCTTTCTGATGCACAGCGTGATGCAGCCTATGCCGGATCAGCCGAACTCTTTATATCACTCGCAGTTCCGGAGAACAATATGCGCTCTGAGTATATAAGAGGATTTGATGAGAAGGAGCTCGGACGGTTCAAGGTGAACTGAAAGCCGGACAGGGACCAGGTTCCGGGATTTCATTCAAAAATTAACTTTCAGATTTTCGGATTTGCATTCTTGGTAGTAAGACTCTTACTTCAATCTCATTTGTGGAGTCTTCGTTGATCAGAATTATCAGCAGAATTAATGACAAATATCAACTGCCGGGTTGACAAGAAGCATTAATATATCTCGCAAATATACTGCGGCTTGAAAAAATCAGATATCTTTATTCTGATATATTTGTGATTGAAATAACAATATGACTATGATGGATAATAAAGTAAGAGTTTTAAAAGCATTTGCGACTGTTATTTTTTTAACAGGAGCTGCTATTCTCACATCATGTGAAAATTATATCTGGTCTCCTCCTGAGATACCGGAAGAGATCGTCATCAGCTTCAGTGAGCATATTTATCCGGTTTGCGATGATTGTCACACTTCCTGGAACCTGGAGAGGACATATGAGGAGTTGACTGACAAGCTTGACATGGATGATCCTGAGTCAAGCGCCATTTTTACCATACATGGATCAATTCTTGATAACAAGATGGTGCAGGTCGATGAAGATCTGACAATCAAGGCCTCTGATGCCATTATCCTGTGGGCAGAGGATGGAGCCCAATTCAATAAATAAAAGTAAAAAACCCTAAATCATGATAAAAATGAAAAAGATACCTGCATTGCTCATTCTTACCCTGCTCTTCATACCTGCCTTCTCTCAGGAGAGCGAGGATTATCCGGTGAGGTTATTTGAAACCAGCATATTAATTGACAACCAGACCGTTACAACCCCGTTTAAGGGGATGCTTGAATTTGAGATACATCACAGGTTCGGAACAGTAAATAACGGTCTTACAGATCTTTATGGACTCTGGGGCCCGGCAAACATCAGGTTAGGACTGAACTATGCCATCACTGACAGGCTTATGATAGGAGCAGGTACGGCAAAGAATTACAGGGCACAGGATCTTGCAATCAAGTATGCTCTTTTCAGGCAGACAAGTTCCGGCTCAATGCCTGTGTCTGTAACACTCTACGGTAATATGGCCATCAACTGCCTAAGCGAGGAGAATTTCGGACCGGCTCACGACTGGCATGAGATGCACAGGCTCTCATATTTCAGCCAGGTGCTTGTTGCCCGTCAGTTTGGTGAAAAGCTTTCACTTCAGATAGCCCCCACATTCATATGGCTGAATGCCGTTGAGGAGGGTTACAAGAATGGCAATTACGGTTTCTCTGCCGGCGCAAAATACAACGTTTTCGGGTCGCACAACATAATCATGGAATATGATCAGCTTCTCAATAAGATGGAGAACGAGGAGTTCAATCCGAAACCTCAGCTTGCACTGGGATGGGAGATAAGTACAGCCACTCATGCCTTCCAGATATTCTTCGCAAACTACAAGGACATTCTCGGCCAGTACAATTTTGTTTATAACCAGAACAGTATTTCCGACTTCGAATACCTTCTTGGTCTGAATATTACTGTAAGATTTTAAACGTGGCATAACTGACTTCCAGATGAAAACCTTGAAAAACCGGGGACTAATATTATTGGCTTTACTTGCCGGCTGTCTCTTCAACATACAGCTCTTTGGAATAGCACCTGATGACTCTCTGGTTGTCAGGTGGAAGGATATAAATGTCTTCTATGAAGATAATGAAAAATGCCTTATCTGTCACGGTGAAGCTTACTATACTCTGAGCGATACCGTCGCAGGTGTCTCACAGATCAGGAACATGTTTCAGGATTATTTTGTTAACCGTGAGGATTATTATGACGGTGTGCATAAATCCTTCAGCTGTACTGATTGCCATTCATCTGACTTTATCAGTTTCCCGCATGATGTTGCGTCACGGCTTGAGCCACGCTATACCTGCATAGACTGTCATGGTTACGATGAGAACTATGCGCATCTGAATTTCGAGGAGATTGAGGTTGAGTACAGCAACAGTACTCATGCGAAGGTTGAAAACTTTTCATGCTGGAAATGTCATGATCCTCACTCCTACAAGCTCATTGCAAGTGAAGTAACGGATGTCGGGGAACTGGTGCTCTATGATAACAATATGTGTCTTTCATGCCATGCAAATTTCACTGAATTCAGGCTACTGACTGACAGGGAGGAGATCAATGTGGTGAGCAAGCACGAGTGGCTTCCCAACCAGGTGTTGCACTTTGAAAGCGTACGCTGCATTGAGTGTCACACGCAGATCAGCGACTCCATCCTGGTTGCACATATGGTTCTGCCAAAGGATAAGGCAGTCAAGAATTGCACCGAGTGTCACTCGACAGACTCCAGACTTATGTCAACCCTGTATAAATTTGAAAGCAGGGAGAAGAGGCAAAACGGCTTCTTTAACTCAATAATCCTTAACAGGTCTTATGTGATCGGTGCTTCAAGGAACATGTACCTGGGCTATATAAGCTTTCTGATCTTCTTCGGAGTGCTGACAGTCATAGGCATACATGTGTTTTTCAGGGTAATAAAGGCAAAAAGGAAATAGTCATGTCAAAAGGTTTATACTTATACCCGAAATGGATCAGGTTCTGGCACATAACGAATGCTGTTCTTTTTCTGATACTGATTGTCACGGGCATCAGTCTTCAGTTTTCAGGGCTCGACGAACCGTTTGTGCTTGTCAGCTTCAAGTCAGCCGTCAGCTGGCATAACACAGCAGCCTTCATTCTTGTTCTGAACTATGTCCTGTTCATTATAGGTAACCAGGTCACTGGCAACATTAAGCATTACAGGAGCAACAGCACTACCTACATTCAGGACCTGATCAGGCAGGCCAACTACTACAGGAGAGATATGTTTCGCGGTGAACCACATCCGTTTCCTGTCACTGAAGAGTCAAAGTTCAATCCGCTGCAACGGTTTTCCTATCTGCTTGCAATGTATGCAGGGATGCCGCTCCTGATAATATCGGGCATACTGCTTTTCTATCCCGGCATGCTCCCGAGGGAGATCTTCGGTGTAAGCGGTCTCCTTATCATTGACCTGGTACATGATGCAACAGGGTTCCTGCTGTCAATATTTATGGTTATACATATTTATACTTGCACCCTTGGCAGTAAGCCGACCACGCTATTCAAGAGCATGGTCGATGGCTATCATCATGATGATCACTGACAATCACGGGATTAAACATGAAAAACAAAAAGGAAGAAAACTCATCGAGGAGAAGATTTCTCAGGAACATAGGCCTTGGACTGGGTTCTGCGGCTATCGCCTCGACTCCGGCACTGGCAGCCACCAGTGAGGGTTCGGACGACGGTGAGAAGCTGAAGCTTCTTACCCCTGAGGGAAAGCTTGTTGAAGTCAGCAAGTCAGTTGTGAAAGAGGCGAAGAAGAAAACCAGGGAGCAGATAAAAACGTCTCATAAAGGTTTGCCGCACAGAAAATTCGTGATGGTGATTGACCTGGCAAAATGCAAGAATGCGCGTAAGTGTGTTGATGCCTGCCAGGAGGGTCATATGCTTCCGAAAGACCATGAGTGGATAAAGCTTTACCTGATGCAGGATTCGGAGCAGACTGCAAAGTACTGGTTCCCGAAACCCTGTTATCACTGTGACAGTCCCCTCTGCGTGAGCGTCTGTCCCGTCGGCGCAACCTACAAAAGGGAGGATGGCATTGTGCTGGTAGACAGCAAGAGATGCATCGGATGCAAGTTTTGCATGACCGCCTGCCCATATTCTGCGCGTGTTTTCCATTGGAAAGATCCTGAGACTCATGTGCCTGAAGGGCATGTTTATAATCCTGAGCTGAACATTCCTCCGGTTGAGGGTACGGTAGGCAAATGTGTCTTCTGCGCTGACAAGCTCCGCATCAATGAGCTTCCCCGTTGCGTGAAGGCCTGCCCCATGGGAGTAATATACTTCGGAGACCTGACAGAGGACGCTGTTACAAATGGCGTTGAAACACTGAGGTTCTCGTCTCTTATGGTAGACAGGCACGGCTACAGGCACATGGAGGAGTTGGGGACCATGCCAACGGTTTACTATCTGCCTCCTGTCGGAAGAACATACCCGGTGGAATTGGGTTTTGAGGATCTCGATCCCTCGATAACAGATCGTTACAAAGACGAACCGGTAACGAAATCAAAAAAGAAATAAGCCATGAGCGCGTTCAGAGAAAACTTGTTCCGGGACCTGACCCCCGAGATCGAAAAGACCAGTAAGAGCTGGTATATACTGTTTGCCGGATTCCTTGCAATATTTCTTCTGGGCCTCTTCGGCCTCTATCGGCAGGTTGACAAGGGTCACATCGTCACAGGCATGAGAGACAATGTGGTATGGGGTGTTTATATAGTAAATTTCATCTTCTTTATGGGTCTCAGCTATGCCGGAGCCCTAGTCTCAGGGGCACTGCACCTGTTCAAGACCCCATGGAGGGCTCCCGTGATAAGGCTGGCAGAGCTGATAACCGTAATCTCGCTGGCAATAGGACCTTTCTTTATCTTCTTCTGCATTGGCAGGCTCGACAGGCTACCTTACCTGCTGGCATTCCCGCGAATTCAGTCTCCGATCGTGTGGGACGTAATTGCAATTCTTACTGATATCTTCGGATGCGTAATATTTCTTTATGTCTCCTTCATAGAAGACTTTGCAAAACTGCGCGACAGGGAGGATCTTCAGGTAGCACCCTGGAAAAAGAAGATGTACCGAATACTTGCAATGGGCTACCAGGGAACAGAGAAGCAGCACAGGATACTAAGCTTCTCAAGAAATGTAATGGCAGCTATGATCATTGCAATAGCCATTATCGTTTATTCGGTTCTGGCATGGATCTTCGGAGTGACGCTCCAGCCCGGATGGCACAGCACGATCTTCGGTCCTTACTTTGTGATCGCGGCCATCTTCTCAGGGGTGGGTCTGCTGATAGTACTGATGGCAATATTCCGGAAGATTTACAGCCTTGAGAAGTATATCACACTGAAGCATTTCGTAAATATGGGGATTGTCCTGTTCGTAATAGCAGCATTCTTCGGTTATTTCACCTTCAGTGATTACCTGACCAAATGGTACGGATCGGTCAAGATGGATAAGATCCTGATTGATAAATTATTTACCGAGTTCAAGACTTACTTCATCTTTGCAAACTACATCGGGATCCTGACC